>NZ_PVWS01000022.1:0-61208 GCF_004126395.1 Roseovarius sp. A46
TCAAGAACCACAAGTGGACCAACATCAAGGACCAGGTGGACATGATCGAGATGCCCTCGGGCAACCGGATCATCCTTCTTTCCGAGGGGCGCCTGCTCAATCTTGGTAACGCCACCGGGCACCCGTCTTTCGTGATGTCGGCCTCGTTCACCAACCAGGTCCTGGCGCAGATCGAGCTTTGGACCAGGGGCGAGAATTACGGCAACGAGGTCTATGTCCTGCCCAAGCACCTCGATGAAAAGGTTGCGCGCCTGCACCTGGACCGCATCGGCGTCAAGCTGACCGAACTGCGCCCCGACCAGGCGGAGTATATCGGCGTGACGCCGGAGGGGCCGTTCAAGCCCGAGCATTACCGGTATTGAGGGAGGCCAAGATGACAAAACGCACACCGCATATCGTGGGCCTGGGCAATGCCCTGGTCGATGTCGTCGCCGCCGTGCCACCCGAGGTGGTCACCCGCCACGGGCTGACGCCGGGCGGGATGCACCTGGTCGAAGCCGAGGCCGCCCATGCCCTGTTCGACGAGGTCGGACCGGGCGTGCGCCAGTCCGGCGGCTCGGTCGCCAATACCATCGCGCATCTGGCCGAAACGCCGGTGCGGGGGACCTACATCGGCAAGGTTGCCGATGACGAGCTTGGAGAGACCTTCCGCCAGGAAATGGTGGGACTCGAGCTGGCCGCGCCGGTCGCGGTCGTCCAGAACGACGATCACGGGACCGGGCGCTGCGTGGTCCTTGTCACCCCCGACGGCGAACGCACGATGAGCACCTACCTGGGTGCGGCGACCACGCTGATGCCCTTCGAAGCGCGCGCGGCGCTGCCGGAGGATTTCGACATCCTCTTCATCGAAGGCTATATCTGGGACGCGCCGCATGGCGCGGCGGTGATCGAAACGCTGGCCCAGGTGGCCAAGGCTGCCGGGGCCACCGTGGCGCTGACGCCATCGGATGCAGGCTGTGTGGAGCGAAACATCGAGGTGATGCGCAACACGGTCTCGCGCTATGTCGACGTCCTGATCGGCAATCATGCCGAGATCGGCGCCCTGGCAGGACGCGACGGCGCCGAGGCGGCGCTGGACTGGGCCATGTCCAAGGTCGCCGTCGCCGCGGTCACCGAGCACGAAAAGGGCTCCTGGGTGGCCGATGCGGATGGCCGGCACCACGTGCCCGCGGCACCCGTCGCGCAGGTGGTCGACAGCACCGGCGCGGGCGATGCCTATGCGAGCGGCTTCCTGGCCGGGCTGGCCCAAGGGCACCCGGTGGACCGCGCCGGGAACATGGGCGCGCGGCTGGCGGCCAGCGTGCTGGGCCATTACGGCGCGCGCGACGGCGCTGCGGCCCGCGCCATCGCCCTTCCGGCTGCCTGAACCGGACCCGAGACTGGCCGGAGCGTCACCGCCGCTCCGGCCCCGTCGCCGCCCGCACAACCGACCCAGCGAGAGGATACCGTCATGACCGTGCAATCCCCTGTCGAAACCTTCTTCACTGAACCGCTTTCGTCGCGGGACCCGGAGGTCTGGGACGCGATCTGCAAGGAACTGGGCCGTCAGCGCCACGAGATCGAGTTGATCGCCTCGGAGAACATCGTCTCGGCAGCGGTGCTTGAAGCGCAGGGCAGCGTGATGACCAACAAGTACGCCGAAGGCTATCCCGGGCGGCGCTATTACGGCGGTTGCCAATACGTCGACATCGCCGAGACCCTTGCCATCGAACGTGCCTGCGAACTCTTCGGCTGCCAGTTCGCCAATATGCAGCCCAACTCGGGCAGCCAGGCCAACCAGGGTGTCTTCCAGGCGCTGCTGAACCCCGGCGACACGATCCTCGGCATGAGCCTTGATGCTGGCGGCCACCTGACCCATGGCGCCAGGCCCAACCAGTCGGGCAAGTGGTTCAACGCCGTGCAATACGGTGTGCGCCAGCAAGACAGCCAGATCGACTACGACCAGATCCAGCAGCTGGCCACCGAACATCAGCCGAAAATGATCATCGCAGGCGGCTCGGCCATCCCGCAGCAGATCGACTTCGCCCGCATCCGCGAGATCGCCGACAGCGTGGGCGCCTGGCTGCTGGCGGATGTGGCGCATTTTGCCGGGCTGATCGCGGCGGGGGTCTACCCCGGTCCCTTCCCGCATGCCCATGTGGTCACCACCACGACGCACAAGACCCTGCGTGGTCCGCGTGGCGGCATGATCCTCACCAATGACGAGGCGATTGCGAAAAGGGTCAACTCGGCCATCTTCCCCGGCATCCAGGGCGGGCCTTTGATGCATGTGATCGCGGGCAAGGCCGTGGCTTTTGGCGAGGCACTGCGCCCGGAGTTCAAGACCTACCAGAAACAAGTGGTCAAGAACGCCCAGGCGCTGGCCAATCAGCTTATGAAGGGCGGTCTGGACATCGTCACCGGCGGCACTGAGAGCCACGTCATGCTGGTCGACCTGCGCCCCAAGGGCGTGAAGGGCAACGCCACCGAGGCGGCGCTGGAACGCGCCCAGATCACCTGCAACAAGAACGGCATCCCCTTCGACCCCGAGAAACCGACTGTGACCAGCGGCATCCGCCTGGGCACCCCGGCGGGGACCACCCGTGGCTTCGCCGAACCCGAGTTCCGCCAGATCGGCGACTGGATCGTGCAGGTCACCGACGGCCTGGCCGCCAACGGCGAGGACGGCAACGCCGCCGTTGAGTCCATGGTCGCCGCAGAGGTCGAAGCGCTCTGCGAAGCATTCCCGCTTTACCCAAACCTCTGATCGCAGGCGAGGCGTTGCAGGCAACGCGGCATCGCGATGTCTGGCTCTGCGTCCAACAGCTCCCGTAATCGGCACTGGGCGGCAGACCACCTGCTGTGATCTATTGGCAGAGAAAAAATGAAACCCAAACCGATCAGCAGGTGCAAAGAGTAGCTTAAACTACGCCAGATACTGTCCAACCGATGGGGGAGTAGCTCAATCGCATGGTCCGAGCGACTCGCGGCTTGTTCTGATACAAGCGTATCGGGGCGTCGCAATCTGTTGCCCCAGACGTTACCCCGGCGCGGAAATGAAAAAGGTCGCTTGCGCGACCTACTTTCAAACCCTTGTTATTCTTGGGCTTTGTGGCGGACCGAGGAGGATTCGAACCCCCGACCCCTTGATTCGTAGTCAAGTACTCTATCCAGCTGAGCTATCGGTCCGTCGAGGTCAGCGTTTAGACTTTGCGGTGTGGCGATGCAAGGGGGAGTTGGCGGTTTTATGCCGCGGCGGCGAAATTTCCCTTGGGCAGGGTGATGCGAAAACAGGTGCCGTTCTCGTCGCTGCGTTCGAGGGTCAGCGTGCCGCCGTGGCCACGCACCAGTTCGGCGGCGATCGAGAGTCCGAGCCCGGTGCCGCCACTGCTCGCGCCGCCGCGGAACGGCTCGAACAGATGGTCGCGTGCCTTGGCCGGCAGGCCGGGGCCGGTATCCTCGACCCGGATCACCCAATCCCGCGTGTCGGCCTCGGCGGAGACGATGATGCGGCCCGGCACGCCGGCTCTGACGATCGCCTGACGTGCGTTTCGCATAAGATTGGTGAGCACGCGGTAGAACTGTTCGGCATCGGCGCGCAGCACCACGTCGGCGGCTACGCGGTTCTCGAATCCCACGGCAAGATCGCCCGCGGCAAGGCGTTCGCCCTCGATGGCGTCCGTCACCAGGTCGGCGAGGTTATGGCGCGCCAGTTTGGGCGCGGGCTCTTCGGCCTTGCCGTAGGCGAGGGTGGCTTCGCACAGGTGCACCGCGCGGGTCAGCGAGTTGACCAGCTTGGGGGCCATGCGCCGCACGCGGGGGTCCTCGCTCATCTCCAGCCGGTCGGTGAAGAGCTGTGCGGAGGTAAGGATGTTGCGCAGGTCGTGGCTGATCTTGGCCACGGCACTGCCTAGCTGGGCGAGGTGCTCTTTCTGCTTGAGCGCGGCGGTGAGCTGGCGTTGCAGCGAATGCAGGCTTTCCTCGGCCTCTCGCAGTTCGGTGATGCCCGAGGATGGGGTGATCACGAGGCGGGCATCCTCGGGATCGGCGGCATAGGTCTGCATGGCCCCGACCACGCGGCGGATAGGACGCACGACGAAGCATTGCACCACCACGAAGAGAAGTCCCGCCGTGATCACCGAGATGACCAGCGACAGCCACAGGATGCGCAGCCCGTAATCTATCATCGCTGTGCGCAGATCGCCGGTGTCGAGCGTGATCTCTATGAGGATTCCACCCATGCGCACCGGCTCGCCGATCACGCGGATGACTTCTGGATCAGTTTGTGCGAGGCGGCGGAAGGCGTCCGTGATGAGAGTGACAGCCGACGGATCCCGCAAGTCGAAGCTCTGCGAGACAGGCGCGGGAACCGGCGAGGAGAGGACGAGTTGGCGCGCCTCATCGCGGCGCAGTACCACGTTGAAAACCTCGGCGTTGCGCAGGAGCTCTTCCTCAAGATCGGCGGAAACCTCGCCGCCGGTCAGCAGTCCCAGTGAGGCGATCTGCGCGCGTTGCAGGCGGTCGAGCAGGAACTGTTCGCGGAACCGCGCCACGGAGGGCACGAAGATCAGCACCTCGGCCAGCATCACGAAGATGGCCGTGAGGATCAGGAACCGGCCTGAAAGCGATCTTAGCACGCGTGCCCTCCCTTCAGCGGCGTCAAGGCAGCCAACGCTGCACGAGGCGCACCACCCGTTTCACCATAGCGCTATCAAAGAGCCGGGGCGAGAAATAGGCTCCGGCGACGCGCTTGTTGATTTCGCCCAGCGTGGGGTAGGGCGCGACCATGCCTGCCACGTGTTTCATCTTGAGCTTGTTGGCGATGACCAGTGCCCAGAGGCTGATGAGCTCGCCCGCCTGCGCGCCCGCAATCGAGACGCCGACCGGCCGACCCCGCACGACCATCACCTTGATGAGGCCCGTGGTCTTGCGCTCGGCGATGGCCCGGTCGTTGTGTTTGTAGGGAAAGCGGAGAACCTCGAGATTGCCGGCATGTATGTCGCGCGCCTGTGCTTCGGTGAGGCCGATATGGGCCAGTTCGGGATCGGTGTAGGTGGCCCACGGGATGTGATCGGTGCGATTCTTCGCGGGCAGACCGAGCAGCGCCTGCCGGATGATGAGACCCGCCTGGTAGCCCGCAACATGGGTGAATTGCAGCCCTCCCGCCACGTCGCCGATGGCATGGACGCGCCTGTTGCTGGTGCGCAGCGAGGCGTCCACCTTGATTCCGCGCCTCGTCGTCTCGATGCCCGCCGCCTCGAGGTTGAGCCGGTCGATGTTGGCCTTGCGCCCGACGGCCATCAGAAGGTGGCTGCCCTTGAATACACGGCCGTCCTTGGCCACGACTTCGATGGCGCCTGCCTTACCGGTTATCTCGGCGGCCAACGCCGCTTCCTCTATCGCGATGCCTTCCGCGTCGAAGCGGGCGCGCACGACCTCGACCATCTCGGGATCGTCCTGGCCCAGCACTTTCTCGCCCTCGATCACGGTGACGGCACAGCCGAGACGACGATGCGCCTGCGCCAGTTCCATACCGATCGGGCCACCGCCGATGACCAGCAGGTGATCTGGGCGCTCGCGCAGCTCGAAGATGGTCTCATTGGTCTCGTATGGCACGCGATCGAGCCCCGGAATCGGCGGCACCAGGGGTGAGGATCCGGTAGCGATGACCGTGCGCCGGGCAGAGATGATGTGGGTCCCCGCGCGCACCTCGGTGGGCGAGATGAATTCGCCGTACTCGCGGATCACCCGCACGCCGAGCCCCTCGAATCGCTCCTGGCTATCGACCGGTGCGATCTGCGCGATGATGTTTGCGACGTGATCCTTGGCGGCGGCGTAATCGACCTGCGGGACAACGTCGGCGATGCCGAACTGCGCGGCATTGGCCTGCGCGTGGGCGGCCTTGCCGCTTGCGATCAGCGCCTTGGAGGGGACGCAGCCGAAATTGAGGCAGTCTCCGCCCATCCTGTGGCCTTCGAGAAGGACGACGCTCGCCCCCATCTGCACGGCACCCGCGGCGATTGAAAGCCCGCCCGAGCCGGCCCCGATGACCAGCAGATCCGGTGTCAGTTTGTGCATTCTCAAATGTCCCTTTTCCCACGGATGGCCTTGATGAGCATCGGCAGCGCGGCGAGCGCCGCAAGCCCAAGAATGGGGCCGATGATCTGTGGCTCCCACAAGAGGGAAAGATCGGGTGTGTCACCCCGGTCGAACACCTCGCCAAGCCCCACGCCGATCCAGGTGAATACGATCGCCCCGGGGATGATCCCCAGCACCGTGGTCAGCACGAAGTTGCGAAACCGCACGCCCACCAGCGCCGGTAGCAGGTTGGCCACGAAGAACGGAACCGCGGGCACCAGCCGCATCAGGAACAGCACGCTGATCTCGTTGTCATGCAGGCGCTTCTTGAGCCGCTTGAGACGGCCCTCCGACGTCTCGATCCGTGCCGCGAGGGCCGCGCCCAGCCCCCAGCGGGCGGCGAGGAAGATGGCGATCGCCCCCAGCGTGGCGGCGGTGACGTTGAACGCCGTACCCAACACGAGCCCGAAAAGAAAGCCGCCGGTGACCGAGGCCACCGCCGCCCCGGGCAGCGAGAAGGCGACAATCACCACGTAGGTGGTGATAAAGGCTGCCGTCAGCGCCGCGAAATGGGTGTCGCGAAAGGCTAGGAGCATCTCGCGATGCTCGCGCAGCGTTTCGAAGGTGATGTGCTCGCGCAAGGTGACATAGCCCACCACCGCCGCCACGAGGATAATAGCGAGCGGGACGTGGCGCACGAGGCGCCGCCTCCGGGTCGTGGGCGTGGATGAGGAGCTCTGGTCCATGAGTTCACCGGGTTTGTTCGTTCTCGCTCCTAAATGTACGGTCCGGCGCTCGCTCGCCAGTACCTTCACGAGGGGGTGATCCCGGGTGATGCGCGTCGTGGTTTCTGTAATACACCGAGAGCAGGGGGTGTCCGCGAAAATGCAAGGGAAAATCTCCGGGCGAGGGTTTGACTTGGCCGGGGAGCGTCTTTATAGAACGGGCTTCGAACACATCCGGGCTCGGTGCGATTCCTGTCGCGCGGTGCCCCGCAGAACCGGAGACGGAGCGATGAAACGCACCTTTCAACCCTCGAACCTCGTGCGCAAGCATCGTCACGGGTTTCGCGCGCGCATGGCCACCAAGGCCGGGCGCAAGATTCTCAATGCCCGCCGCGCCCGCGGCCGCAAGTCGCTGAGCGCCTGAGCGCCAGCCCTTCGACATGACCATGACACCGCCGGAGGCCCCTGACAACAAGGCAGGGAATACGCCTCCGGCGGATTCGTCATGTCCGCGCGTTGCGCTGGACGTGATGCGCAAACGCGCCGAATTCCTGGCCGCCGCGCGGGCAAAGCGGCAGGGTACCAAGACGATGATGGTGCAGGGGCGTGATCGGCGCGATGACGATCCCGGCGTCCGCGTTGGATTTACCTGTTCCAAGAAGGTGGGCAACGCCGTGGCCCGCAACCGTGCCAAGCGGCGGCTGCGCGCAGTGGCGCGTGAGATCCTGCCCGCCAGTGGGCAACCGGGTTGGGATTATGTGCTGATCGGTCGGGCGGGAGAGACGGGGCAGCGCCCGTTCGATGAGTTGCGCCGCGATCTCTCCTTCGCGCTCGACCGCCTGCGGGCGCGCGAATGAGCCCGCTCGCCCGCCTGCTCGCGCTGCCGGTCCGGGGCTACCGGCTGATCCTGTCGCCCTGGCTCGGCTGGTCTTGTCGCTATCAACCCACGTGCAGCCAATACGCGCTCGACGCGCTGGAGAGCCACGGAGCATTGCGTGGCGGGTGGCTTGCACTGCGGCGGATCGCCCGGTGCAATCCCTGGGGCGGGAGCGGCTATGACCCGGTGCCGGGCGCGGGCTGCGACTGCGGCGAGAACGCCCTTTCCCCTACCCGTGATACATGCGATAGGGAGCCGCCAAACGAGACATTCACGGAGAGACGGAATGGAGATTCGCGAGGCACTCACCTTTGACGACGTCCTGCTGGTGCCCGCGGCATCCTCGGTACTTCCCTCCGACGCCGACACGCGCACGCGCGTCACCCGCGACATCGCCCTCAACATTCCGCTCTTGAGTTCGGCCATGGACACGGTGACCGAGGGGCGCATGGCCATCTCGATGGCGCAAATGGGCGGCATGGGGGTGATCCACCGCAACCTGACCGTCGAGGAACAGGCCCGCGAGGTACGCCGCGTGAAGCGGTTTGAATCGGGGATCGTGTACAACCCGATCACGCTCCGCCCCGACCAGACACTCGCGGATGCCAAGGCGCTCCAGGAGCGCTACAAGATCACCGGGTTCCCGGTGGTGGACGAGGGCGGGCGCGTCGTCGGCATCGTCACCAATCGCGACATGCGCTTTGCCGAGGACGAGAACACGCCGGTGAGCGTGATGATGACGTCCGACAATCTCGCCATCCTGCGTGAACCCGCCGACCGCGACGAGGCGCGCTCGCTGATGAAGGCGCGGCGCATCGAGAAGCTTCTCGTGACCGACCGCGAGGGCAAGCTCACCGGCCTGCTGACGCTGCGCGATTCCGAGCAGGCGGTGCTCAATCCCACGGCCTGCAAGGACAGGCTCGGACGCCTGCGGGTGGCCGCGGCCTCGACCGTGGGCGATGCCGGGTTCGAGCGCACGCAGGCGCTGGTGGAGGCGGGCGTCGACATGGTGGTGATCGACACCGCGCACGGCCATTCCGAGGGCGTGGCCGTGGCGGTCAAGAGAGCCAAGTCGATCTCGAACGAGGTGCAGGTCGTCGCTGGCAACGTCGCCACTGCCGAGGCCACCCGCGCGCTGATCGACGCGGGCGCCGACGCGGTGAAGGTAGGGATCGGACCGGGCAGCATCTGCACCACCCGCGTGGTGGCGGGCGTGGGCATGCCGCAGCTCACCGCGATCATGGACAGCGCGGCGGCGGCGGGCGATATACCGGTGATCGCCGATGGCGGCATCAAGTTCTCTGGCGATTTCGCCAAGGCGATCGCGGCGGGGGCGTCATGCGCGATGGTGGGTTCGATGCTCGCGGGCACCGACGAGAGCCCCGGCGAGGTGATCCTCTACCAGGGCCGCTCGTTCAAGGCGTATCGTGGCATGGGCAGTCTTGGCGCGATGGCGCGTGGCTCGGCCGACCGCTACTTCCAGAAGGATGCGGCCTCGGACAAGCTGGTGCCCGAAGGGATCGAGGGGCAGGTACCCTACAAGGGCCCCGCGGGCACGGTGCTGCACCAGCTTGTCGGTGGTCTGCGCGCGGCCATGGGCTATACCGGCTGTGCCACCGTGGACGAGATGCGCCACAAGTGTCGGTTCGTGCGCATCTCGGGAGCGGGTCTGAAGGAAAGTCATGTCCATGACGTGCAGATCACACGCGAGGCGCCAAATTACCGAGCAAGTTAGGTTTTTCAGACTCTTGCGATCCGAACTTAAAGTTTCATCATGACCCCGGGTGCGCGCATTTCGGCGGCGATCACGGTTATCAACGCGGTTCGCGGAGGTGCCCCGGCGGAACGGGCACTTACCAATTGGGCGCGCGGTGCGCGCTATGCCGGCTCCAAGGATCGGGCGGCGGTGCGCGATCACGTTTTCGCGGTGCTGCGGCGCTGGCGGTCCTGCGCGGCGCGCGGTGGCGGGGACAGCGCGCGCGCGCTCCTGATCGGGTTACTTCGCGAGCAGGGCATTGATCCCGATACACTTTTCACCAGTGAAGGGCACGCACCCAGGGTGCTTTCCGATGCCGAACGCGCGGCGGGGCGTGCGCCGGACGACGCGGAGGCGCGCGACCTGCCGGATTGGCTCTGGCCGCGCTTCGAGGCCGCTCTCGACAACGGGGCGGCGCAGGCAGCCGAGATGCTGCGCCACCGCGCGCCTGTCACGCTTCGGGTCAATGCCCGGCGGATGTCGCGCTCTGCGGCGCAAGCGGCGCTGGCACGGGAGGGAATCGTCACCCGCCCGCTCGATGAGGCGAAGATGGCGCTGCATGTTCTTGAAGGTGAACGTAAGATATCCATGTCTTCACTTTATAGAACAGGCGCGGTCGAGCTTCAGGATGCCAGCAGCCAGGCGGCGATGGAGGCGCTCGACCTGCGGCCCGGGGCGCGCGTTCTGGACTACTGCGCGGGGGGCGGCGGCAAGACGCTGGCGCTTGCCGCCCGGCTCGACGGGGAATGGTTCGCCCATGATGCCTCGACGCGCCGCATGTCCGACCTGCCGGCCCGCGCGGCCCGGGCGGGGGCAGAGGTTCGGCTCTGTGAAACGCAAGATTTGCAGGGACTTGCGCCGTTTGATGCGGTGCTTTGCGACGTGCCGTGTTCCGGTAGCGGCACGTGGCGGCGTGGGCCGCAGGCCAAATGGAACCTGACGCCCGGCGATCTGGCGGACCTGGGTCGCATGCAACAGGATATCCTCGTGCGGGCGGCGGATCTCGTCGCACTTGGCGGACGG
Organism: Roseovarius sp. A46; assembly: GCF_004126395.1. NCBI lineage: Bacteria > Pseudomonadati > Pseudomonadota > Alphaproteobacteria > Rhodobacterales > Roseobacteraceae > Roseovarius > Roseovarius sp. A46. Next base: position 10,439 of record NZ_PVWS01000022.1, read on the forward strand.
CTCGTTTATTGCACATGTTCTATTTTTATCGAGGAGAACGAGCGCGTTATCGACCGTTTTTTATGTGAATCCGACGATTGGTTCTGTGCAACGTCGCGGCGCTGGCCGATCAGCGAGACCGGGGACGGTTTCTTTTCAACACAGCTTATTCACGAGTCGCGCTCGTAATTGCAATCTTGACGTGATTTTTCCGTTGCCGTTAAGTCTGCCTTAATCGTTTCGTCGCAGGATCGCGCCGGAGAGGTCATAGAGCAAAAGGCGCGGCGGGTGGCATTCCTGACAATATCCGATGAAAACTGGCAGCGCGCCGGACAGCGGCTGGCTCCGCGTGCGGGTATCCTTGGGGCGGCAGCGGCGCTCTTTGCAGCGACAGGCTTTCTGATGGGCAGCGGGCAGGCACGGTGGATGCTGACGCTCGTCGCCGCAATCTTGTTTTGCGCGGCGCTCTGGCTCTGGGTGGTCCGGTATCGCGCCGCGCGTGACAGCGCGGCGTTGCTCTCCCAGGCCGCTGGCGTTATTGAGCACGACCCGCGGCCTCTTCTGTTGTCCGGCCCCGGGGGGGCGATCGTGTTTGCCAATCGCGCTGCGCGCCATGATTTCGCGACGGTAAAGGGAAGCACGCTCACGACCCTCCTGCGCGAGCAGCTTGCCAATCCCGACCCACTTCTGTTCCGAATGGAATCCCGCGCCGCCGCGGTCGGCGCGGCGCGGGAGGACATGGTGACGCGTGCGGGCCACATGAGTCTCTCGGTGCACAAGGCGGGCGAGGCGCTCTACATGTGGCGCATCGAGAAATCCGCGGACCCCCCGCTCAGGGACCCCGAGGCACATCCGCTTCCGATGATGACGCTCGGGCGCAATGGCACCGTGCTCTACATGAACCCGGCGGCGCGCGATTTGATAGGCAGCCGCATCCGCACGCTCGACGAGGTCTGCGGCACCGGAACGGTGCGATCGGGGGCCTTTTGCAAGGTTGCCACGCCGGACGGACCGCTTGATTGTCTGTATTTCGAGCGGCTTGGTATCGCCGGGCGCCGAGAGGCGTATCTCCTGCCGGGGCTCGAGACCGGGCCGGGCGCGGTGGACGGCTGGGCCTTCTTCGACCATTTGCCGGTTCCGCTGCTCAAGCTCGACACCGAGGGCTGTATCCGTCTGTCCAACAGGCCGGCCCGTGTGCTGCTGGGCTGTGAGGAGACAGGCGGCCTGCGGCTTGGCGAGATGCTCGAGGGGCTTGGTCGGCCGGTTGCGGACTGGATCGCCGACGCCGCCGCCGAGCGCGGGACGGTTCATCCCGAGTTCCTGCGCGTGCGGCAGGCCGAGGGCGAGAGGTTTGTGCAGGTGGCGCTCAACCGGGCGCGCGACGGTGACGAGACAGTGCTCATCGCGGTGATGACTGACGCCACGGAACTCAAATCACTTCAGGCGCAATTCGTCCAGAGCCAGAAAATGCAGGCGATCGGCCAGCTTGCCGGGGGGATCGCGCATGATTTCAACAATCTTCTCACCGCGATCACCGGGCATTGCGACCTGATCCTGCTCCGCCACGATCCAGGAGATCAGGACTATGCCGACTTGACCCAGATCACCCAGAATGCCAACCGCGCCGCGGCACTGGTCAGCCAACTGCTCGCCTATTCGCGCAAGCAGACGATGCACCCCCGCATTCTCGATCTGCGCGACACGCTTTCGGATCTCACGCACTTGCTCAATCGGCTCGTCGGGGAGCGGATAACGCTCACCCTGAGCCACGAGCCGGGCCTCGACGCGATCCGGGCAGACAAGCGCCAGTTCGAGCAGGTCATCATGAACCTCGTGGTCAATTCCCGGGACGCCATGCCCAATGGAGGGGATATCCGTATCGTGACGCAGAACATCGCGCTTGACGAGCCGCTGTGCCGCGACCGCGCGGTCGTGGCCCCCGGCAAGTATGTTTCGGTCGAGGTGATAGACGAGGGTGCCGGTATTGGGCCGGACAAGCTCGACAAGGTATTCGAGCCATTCTTCACCACCAAGGGTGTCGGCAAGGGCACCGGGCTCGGCCTGTCGACGGTTTATGGCATCGTCAAGCAAAGCGGCGGCTTCATCTTCGCCGATAGCGTTGAGGGGCGGGGCACGACGTTCCGGCTGTTTTTCCCGGCTCACGCGCATTGCGAGGCCGCGCGGACGGAGGGCGGTGCGGCCTTGCCCGACGCCGCGCGTGGCGCCGGGGTGATCCTGCTCGTGGAGGACGAGGTGCCGGTGCGCGCATTCGCGAGCCGTGCATTGCAACTTCGCGGCTATAGCGTGATCGAGGCAGGCTCTGCCGAGGAGGCGCTCGAAATCCTTGGCGACAAGACGCTTTCGGTGGATGTTTTCGTCACCGATGTCGTGATGCCGGGGCTGGACGGTCCGGGCTGGGTGCAAAGGGCGCTGGCCGATCGCCCGGACGTGCCCGTGGTGTTCGTCTCCGGCTATGCCGAAGAGACCTTTGGCGACGCGCAGGCGCGGTTGCCGAGGTCGGTCTTCCTGCCCAAGCCGTTTTCCCTCGACGAGCTTGTGGAGACGGTGCACCGCTTGGTGCGGAATCCGGATTTGGCCGGCACGGATACTCAGGAGTTGGGCGGCGGGCGCGGCGCGGGGGCCTCATAGTGTCCGTCCGGCCCGATCCCGTCATAGAGCGTGAAGTCATCCGCGTACTTGCGGCGCAGTCGCCCCTCGATACGTGCGGACAGATCGAGCGCGGACTGCGGCGAGCGATTGCAGGAGGGGGGGTCGATGGAGACACCGAGCCTCCGTTCGAGGAAACCGCGCAACCCGTCCTGGTCCTCGTAGCGAAAGAGATGGGTGACGCGGGTACCATTGCGTTGGGGCTCGAGGAACTTCGCCTGGCTGCCGACACGGGCGAAGGGCGGCGCATCTCCGCGGCAATAGGCGGCCACGAACGCGTCGAAGCTCTGGCCGATTGTGCTGTTGGGGTGCCCATCAAGGGCATCGCGGCGACGATAACGGTACCAGCTTCCCAGCCAGTCGATCGGCTCGCGCATCACGGCGACCACGTCCGGATCGGCACCGATGAAGCGTTCGATCATCGGCCGGAAGAAGCGGTTGTATCGAAACACAGGCGCGTGCTTGAGGTCGGGCGGCGCGCTGATCACCATCGCAGCATGGGGCGCGAGCGCGGCCTCGTAGGCGGTACTGCCGGTCTTGGGAACCGAGAGAAGGACAAGGTTCTGTCGAGAGAAAACGAGCAAATCCAGTGTGTCCCGATCCTGGCCGCCAGTTTTGGCATCGGCGTCAATAACTTCTTAACGTCTCGCCGGGATGCTGTCATCACCAAGATTGTCTCTTGTCATGGCGTGTGTTTTGCCCCATGAATGGGAACAATACCAGAACAAAGGCGGGCATTGCTGCCCTCCACGGGGTATGAAATAACGGAGCTACGCAATGGCAACGGCAGACCTACTTTCAATGGACAACAAGCGTATGGCGGACAAGCAGAAGGCGCTGGACAGCGCCTTGGCACAGATCGAACGGCAATTCGGCAAGGGCTCGATCATGAAGATGGGCGGCGACAATCCCGTCGCCGACATCGAAGCCACCTCTACCGGCTCCATCGGCCTCGACATCGCACTCGGGATCGGTGGTATTCCGAAGGGGCGCGTGGTGGAAGTCTACGGACCCGAAAGCTCTGGCAAGACCACGCTCACGCTGCATTGCGTGGCCGAGGAACAGAAAAAGGGCGGTGTCTGCGCTTTCGTCGATGCCGAGCATGCGCTCGACCCGATCTATGCGCGCAAGCTTGGTGTCGATCTCGACGAGTTGCTCATTTCGCAGCCCGACACCGGCGAACAGGCGCTCGAAATTGTCGATACGCTGGTGCGCTCCGGCGCGGTCAGCCTCATCGTCGTCGATTCGGTTGCTGCACTCACCCCAAAGTCTGAACTCGAGGGTGAGATGGGCGATAGCAGCGTGGGCGTCCACGCGCGGCTCATGAGCCAGGCCATGCGCAAGCTCACCGGCTCGATCAGCCGCACCAAGTGCACGGTTGTGTTCATCAACCAGATACGCATGAAAATCGGCGTCATGTTCGGCAGTCCCGAGACCACCACGGGCGGCAATGCGCTCAAGTTCTACAGTTCAGTCCGTCTCGACATCCGTCGCATTGGTGCCATCAAGGATCGAGACGAAGTTGTCGGCAACGCAACCCGCGTAAAGGTGGTCAAGAACAAGGTCGCGCCGCCCTTCAAGCAGGTGGAGTTCGATATCATGTATGGCGAGGGCATCTCCAAGACCGGGGAGCTTCTCGACATGGGCGTGAAGGCAGGCATCGTCGATAAGTCGGGGAGCTGGTTCAGCTATGGTGACGAGCGCATCGGGCAGGGCCGCGAGAATGCCAAGACATTTCTGAAGGAGAACCCGCGGGTCGCGACCGAGATCGAGGACAAGATCCGCGCGGCACACGGGCTCGATTTCGACATGGCCGAAGAGACCGACACCGGGCCCGTCCTCGAAGCCTGAGCGCGGGCGTGCGGCAAGGGGTTTTGGGCTGTGGACACGGGCGGCGCTGACGGCTAAATCGGCACGAACGCCCTGTTTCACAATGCCGGAAGCCCCACATCCATGCCCACGCTCAACGAGATACGCAGCGCATTCCTCGATTTCTTCGAGCGCAACGACCACCGCGTCGTCGAAAGCTCGCCATTGGTGCCGCGCAATGACCCGACGCTGATGTTCACCAATTCCGGTATGGTGCAGTTCAAGAACTGCTTTACCGGGGTCGAGCATCGCGACTACACGCGCGCCGCGACCAGCCAGAAATGCGTGCGCGCCGGCGGCAAGCACAACGATCTCGACAATGTCGGCTACACCGCACGGCATCATACGTTCTTTGAGATGCTGGGGAATTTCAGCTTCGGGGACTATTTCAAGGAGCAGGCCATCCCTTACGCTTGGGATCTGCTGACGCGCGATTTCGGGATCGATTCCTCGAAGCTGTTGGTGACGGTCTACCACACGGACGACGAGGCCGCGGATATCTGGAAGAAATACGCGGGCCTGCCCGACGAGCGGATCATCCGCATCGCGAGCGAAGACAATTTCTGGTCGATGGGGTCGACCGGGCCGTGCGGGCCGTGCACCGAAATCTTCTACGATCACGGCCCCGAAGTGCCCGGCGGGCCGCCGGGCAGCCCCGATGAGGATGGCGACCGCTTCATCGAGATATGGAACCTCGTGTTCATGCAGAACGAGCGGTTCGAGGACGGCTCGATGCGCCCGCTCGACATGCAGTCCATTGATACCGGCATGGGGCTCGAGCGGATCGGTGCGCTGTTGCAGGGCAAGCACGACAACTACGACACCGACCTGATGCGCAGCCTGATCGAGGCGAGCGCGCACGCCACGAGCGCCGACCCCGACGGACCGGGCCGCGTGCATCACCGGGTGATCGCGGATCACCTGCGCTCGACCTCGTTCCTCATCGCCGACGGCGTGATGCCCTCCAACGAGGGGCGCGGCTACGTGCTGCGCCGGATCATGCGCCGCGCCATGCGCCATGCGCACATGCTGGGCGCCAAGGAGCCGGTGATGCACCGGCTGGTGCCCGCGCTGGTGGCGCAGATGGGGCAGGCATTCCCGGAGCTGGGCCGCGCGCAGGCGCTTATCACCGAGACGTTGCGTCTCGAGGAGACGCGGTTTCGCCAGACGCTGGAGCGTGGTTTGCGGCTTCTGGAGGATGAGCTTGGCCACCTGCCGGAGGGCGCGGCCCTCCCCGGTCAGGCGGCGTTCCGGCTCTATGATACGTTTGGGTTTCCGCTCGACCTGACGCAAGACGCGCTACGCGAGCAGGGGCGGGAGGTCGATCTTGCGGGTTTCGAGGCGGCGATGGCCGAACAGAAGGCCAAGGCGCGCGCCGCGTGGGCCGGATCGGGAGAGACCGCTGATCAGCAGGTGTGGTTCGACATTGCCGAGACCCACGGGGTCACGGAGTTTCTTGGCTACGAGACCGAGCGCGCCGAGGGGCGCATCCTGACGTTGGTGGCCGATGGCACCGAGATTGCGAAGGCCGCGCCTGGCACGCGCGTGCAGATCGTGCTCAACCAGACGCCGTTCTATGCCGAGGCCGGCGGGCAGGTCGGCGACACAGGGGTGATCGAGACCGAGAGCGGCCGCGCCCGGGTGAGCGACTGCAAGAAGGTGGCGGGCGTGTTCGTGCACATGGCCGAGGTCGAGACCGGCGAGATCAAGGCGGGCGAGGCGGCGCGGCTCGAGGTTGATCACGAGCGGCGCAGCACCATCCGCGCCAATCACTCCGCCACGCACCTTCTGCACGAGGCGTTACGGCGCGCGCTTGGACCGCATGTAGCGCAACGTGGCAGCCTCAACGCGCCGGACCGGCTGCGTTTCGACTTTTCTCACGCCAAGGCGCTCGATCCCGACGATCTTTCCCGCGTCGAGGCCGAGGTCAACGCCTTCATCCGCCAGAACAGCCCCGTGGAGACGCGGATCATGACCCCGGACGACGCCCGTGCCATCGGCGCGCAGGCGCTTTTCGGCGAGAAGTACGGTGACGAGGTCCGGGTGGTCTCGATGGGGTGGTTAGACGGCTCCGGCAAGGGCACGGACGGGACGACCTACTCGATCGAGCTGTGCGGCGGCACCCATGTGCGACGGACCGGCGACATCGGCACCTTCGCCGTGATCGGCGAAGGGGCGTCGAGCGCCGGGGTGCGCCGGATCGAGGCACTGACCGGGGCGGCGGCATTCGACCATCTCACTGCGCGGAGTGCCGGCCTCGCGGCGGTGGCGGGGGACCTGAAGGCGCGGGCCGAAGACGTGCCCGAGCGCGTCCGCGCGCTGATCGAGGAGCGCCGGGCGCTGGCCAACGAGGTGGCGCAGCTGCGCCGCGAGCTGGCGATGACGGGCGGTGCCGCAGGGGATGCCGGTCCGGAACCGCGGGAGGTGGGCGGTGTCACCTTCCTTGCGCAGGTGCTCTCCGGCGTGCAGGGGCGCGACCTGCCGCCGCTCATCGACGAACACAAGGCGCGTCTTGGCAGCGGTGCCATCTTGCTTATTGCCGATACCGGCGGCAAGGTGGCGGTGGCGGCGGGCGTGACCGCCGACCTTGCAGGCCGCGTTTCGGCCGTGGACCTCGTGCGCGCGGCGGTGCCCGCGCTCGGCGGCAAGGGCGGCGGCGGTCGTCCCGACATGGCGCAGGGCGGCGGCAGCGATATCGGCGGCGCCGAGGCGGCGATCACCGCGGCGGAGGAGGTTCTGGCCTCCTGAGGAGGGTGAATGAGCGTCTATATCATCGGTCGGATCACCATCACCGATCCGCAGGACTATGCCGCTTATGCCGAGCAGACCGAGGCGCTGGCACGCAAGTTCGGCGGTCGGTTCCTGGCGAAGGGCGGGGCACAGACCGTGATCGAGGGCAATTGCCCCGACCGGCACGTCATTATCGAGTTTCCCGACCGTCAATCCGCGCTCGACTGGTACAACTGCGCTGAATATCGCCGTATCCTGCCGCTCGCCCTGTCGGCGGCGAACCGTGACCTTGTGATCGTCGACGGCGTCTGACCTCACCACCACGCCCTGTGAAAGGATACCCCCATGCCCGCACTCTGGATCGCCCATGTCACCGTCACGGATGCCGACGCCTATGGTCGCTACGCGGCGCTCGCCGGACCGGCGATCGCCGCGCACGGGGGCGAGTTCCTCGCGCGCGGAGGGCGGTATGTGCAACTCGAGGGCAAGGATCGCCCCCGAAACGTGGTGGTCCGCTTTCCCAGCCTCGAGGCGGCCGAGGCGTGCTATCACAGCCCCGAATACCAGAAGGCACTCGACCACGCGCGCGGCGCGTCGGAGCGGGAATTGCTGATTGTCGAAGTGACCGACTGATCGCGTCACGGACGCTCATAGTCCAGGCGGACGCGGCCTTCCATTACATCGTCGATATAGGCGCAGGCATCCGGGCGCTGATTGAGGTGAATCCATGCCCAGGTCATGAAGGTATCAGGCGCCATGAAGAGAATGACCGGGTTCAGGAAATCCCGCGAGATTTTCTTGGACTTATCGAGGCCGGTCTCGAAGATGGTGATATCAGCTTCGGGCAGCGACATGACCTGCATGTTATAGGCTACATATTCGCTGGCGGTGATGCAGCTTCCGAACGGGCAGGGTACCTCGTCAAAGGCGGCGTGGGCCAGCTCATGGACGATGATACTCCGAAAGAATGCCTCGGGTGACACGTGAGAGAGGCTGCTGTCGGAGAGGCGCATTGACTGCATGACTTCGGGCAGGGGGATTTCAATTTTATCCTCGCCGCAATAATAAAGGCCCAGACATTTTTCGGGCATCTCGGTCACGACTTCGATGCGTACTCGTCGCTTCTCGGAGATGGGCACGTTACAGGCAGCCAGCTTCTCTGCCGACTCGCGCGCGAAGGCACATACCTTTTGTGCCAGGGCGTCGTCATCGCTCAGAACCTCGAAGCGTGGATCGGGACATTCCAAAGGCTCCGCTCCTGCCGGGGTACCGGCTAGCAGTGCCGCGATCACGATCCATCCAAGCCATCCCGGCATCTGCACCTCCCGCGCGCCCCGGCTGATAGTGGCCCGGACCGCGCGCTGGTGGCAAGCATGTCAACTGGCACAGGCGAGGCGTGCCCTACGTCCCGTGTCGTGTATCTGAGAGAGAGCGATGCGAACACTCCTCGTTATTCTTGATCCTGCGGTGGCCAGCGGCCCTCGTAGCCGAGGACTTTGAGGCATTGAAGCGGCCCGCTGTCATCGCGCCCTCGGCCGCGCGTCTCAGCCCTGCTTGGCGGCGCGCTTGCGCTCGTGCGGATCGAGGTGGCGCTTGCGCAGGCGGATCGCGTTCGGCGTTACCTCCACCAATTCGTCATCATTGATATAGGCGATCGCCTCTTCCAGGCTAAGGGTGATCGGCGTGGTCAGGCGCACCGCCTCGTCGGTGCCGGAGGCCCGCACGTTGGTCAGCTTCTTGCCCTTGAGCGGATTGACCTCGAGATCGTTCTCGCGGCTGTGCTCGCCGATGATCATTCCCTCGTACACCTTGGCCTGCGCGCCGATGAACATGCGCCCGCGTTCCTCGAGATTCCATAACGCGTAGGCCACCGCCTCGCCCGATTCCATCGAGATGAGCACGCCCGCGCGCCGCCCGGGAATCGGCCCGCGATGCGGCACCCAGCCGTGAAAGACGCGGTTGAGCACGCCGGTACCGCGGGTGTCGGTCAGAAACTCGCCGTGATAACCAATCAGCCCGCGCGACGGCACATGCGCCACGATCCGCGTTTTGCCCGCGCCGGAGGGCTTCATCTCGGCCAGTTCGCCCTTGCGCGGGCCGGTGATCTTCTCGATCACCGCGCCGGTGAATTCGTCGTCTACGTCGATGGTGACTTCCTCGACCGGCTCCAGCCGCTCGCCGTTCTCGCCCTCGCGCATCAGCACCTGCGGGCGCGTGATCGAAAGCTCGAACCCTTCGCGGCGCATATTTTCGATCAGCACGCCCATCTGCAATTCGCCGCGGCCCGCCACGTCGAAAGCTTCGCCGCCGGGGGTGTCGCTGACCTTGATGGCGACGTTCGACTCGGCCTCTTTCATCAGGCGTTCGCGGATCACGCGGCTCTGCACCTTCTTGCCGTCGCGACCGGCGAGCGGGCTGTCGTTGATGCCGAAAGTGACCGAGATGGTGGGCGGGTCGATAGGCTGGGCTGCGATCGGCGTATCGACGGCAAGCGCGCAGATCGTATCGGCCACGGTCGCCTTGGACATGCCGGCGATGGTGACGATGTCGCCGGCGTTTGCCTCGTCGATATCCTGGCTGGCGAGGCCGCGGAATGCCTGAATGCGGCTCACGCGGAACTGTTCGATTTTCTGGCCGATGCGGCTGAGGGCCTGCACGGTCTGGCCTACCTTCAGCCGCCCCGATTCGACGCGACCGGTGAGTATGCGCCCGACGAACGGATCGGCCCCGAGCGTGGTGGCGAGCATCCGAAAATCATCGTTGGCCTGGGCGAGTTGCTTCGGCGCGGGAACGTGGTTGACGATCAGATCGAACAGTGCCGAGAGATCGCGGCGCGGCCCGTCGAGCGCGTGATCCGCCCAGCCGTTGAGCCCCGAGGCGTACATATGCGGGAAATCGAGCTGATCGTCGTTGGCGTCGAGGCTGGCGAAGAGGTCGAATACCTCGTTGAGTACGCGGTCGGCCTCGGCGGCGGGCTTGTCGGCCTTGTTGAGTACCACGATCGGGCGCAGCCCGAGCCGCAGCGCCTTGGAGGTGACGAACTTGGTCTGTGGCATCGGCCCTTCGGCGGCATCGACGAGCAGCACGACACCATCGACCATGCTCAGGATGCGTTCGACCTCGCCACCGAAATCGGCGTGTCCGGGGGTGTCGACGATGTTGATGCGGGTGCCTTTCCAGACCACCGAGGTGGGCTTGGCGAAGATGGTGATGCCGCGCTCGCGTTCGAGGTCATTGCTGTCCATCGCGCGCTCGTCCACGGCCTGCCCGGCGCGAAAGGCACCGGACTGCTTTAGCAACTCGTCCACGAGCGTGGTCTTGCCGTGGTCGACATGGGCGATGATGGCGATATTACGCAAATCCATTGGGCGTTGTCCTGATCCTGTTCCGCATGCGCCTTAGACGCCGCGACGCAGAATGACCAGAGGCAAAGCGGCGCGGATGCGCTCGGGATCAGAACGGGATCTCGTCATCCATGTCGCCGGACGGGCGCCCGACCGGGGCACCACCACCGTAATCGCCGCTTCCCTGGCCTTGGTCCTGGTCGCTCCCATAGCCGCCGCCTCCGCCGCCGCTGTCGCCGCGGCCGTCCAGCATCGTCAGTTCGCTGCGGTAGGGCCGCAGCACCACCTCGGTGCTGTAGCGGTCTTGCCCGGACTGATCTTGCCATTTGCGGGTTTCCAACTGGCCCTCGATATAGACCTTGGAGCCCTTGCGCAGGTATTGCTCGGCCACGCGTGCCAGCGGCTCGGAAAAGATCGCGACCGAATGCCATTCGGTCTTTTCGCGGCGCTCGCCGGTGTTGCGGTCCTTCCATGTCTCGGAGGTGGCGATGCGCAGGTTGCACACCTTGCCCCCGTTCTGGAAAGTCCGGGTCTCCGGGTCGCGGCCCAGGTTGCCGATAAGGATCACCTTGTTTACGGAGCCGGCCATCGCGCCCTCCTTGTTCTCGCTGTTGCGCCTTGTCCCCGGTTACACCACCGCAACAGCGTGAAGGAAAGGTTAAAATTCGCGTTCCGACGGCGATTCCCCGCGCTGGTGACAGCCCATTTCGAAAAAGGCTCGAAAATCCTGCGGAATTCTGTATTTTCTGCTCGGAGATGGATCGGGGGGATCAAAAGTGATGCGCTGGATTGGGGTGGCGCTGCTCGTCGTGCTGGCCGGGCCGCAGCAAGGTTTTGCGGAAACGCTCTCGACCAAGGGGCGGCTCGACGTGTTCCAGTCGCAGGCGCGCGTCCTCGACCGGCGGGAGCGGCAAGAGCGCAAGAGCGCCATAAGGCTCGAGCGTCCGGGCTTTGTCACGCCGACGATGTGGGGCGATCTCTCGCCGTCGCCGCAGTTTCGCGGGGCCTATCGCGGCCCTTATCTTGACATGGCCAAGCAGGCGGCGCGCCGTCACGGCATTCCCGAGAGCCTGTTCCTGCGGCTGGTGCAGCAGGAATCGGGTTGGCGGGCTGACGCCGTGTCGCACAAGGGTGCGCTTGGGCTGGCGCAGCTCATGCCGCAGACGGCACGGTTGCTGGGTGTCAATCCCCGCGATCCGCGGCAGAACCTTGAAGGCGGTGCGCGGTACCTCGCCGCACAGCACCGCAAGTTCGGCTCGTGGCGGCTGGCGCTGGCGGCGTATAACGCAGGGCCGCAGGCGGTGGAGAAATACGGCGGCGTGCCCCCCTACAAGGAGACGCGCAATTACGTGCGGGTGATCCTCGGGAGCTGATCCACGCGCGGTCAGGCGGCGAAACCGATCCGGTACAAATGGATTTCGTGGGCTGGATGCTTGGCGGCATTCACGAGCCGCCCGTTGTGATGATTGTGCAGATCCCGCCAGTAGGGCTGGATGATGACCCCCTCCTCGCGCAGAATCGACTGAAGCCGTGCCATGACCTTGCGGCGTTCGTCGGCATCGAAGAGGGCATTGGCTTCGTCCAGCAAGGCATCAAACTCGGCATTGGCAAAGCCCGTCTCGTTCCACGCCGCGTTCGAGCGGTAGGCCAGGCCGAGCACCTGAACGGCGAGGGGACGGTGGTTCCACTGTGTGCCGGAGAACGGGTACTTGCGCCAGTTGGCCCAAAAGCTCGCCCCCGGCACGATGCGCCGCTCCACCCTGAGGCCGGCATCGCGAAGCTGTGCCGCGACCGCGTCGCCGCTGTAGCGCTGCCATTCGTCATCGAGGGTAACCAGCTCGTGCTTGTAGCCCATGAGCCCCGCCTCGGCCACGAGGCGGCGCGCCTCTGCCGGGTCGTAGGGCACCGGACCGAGATCGGCATGCGCGGGCTGCAGCGGGCTCACGTGATCGTTGTTGGCGACCGTGCCGCGCCCTTCATGGCCGAGCTCGAGACAGATCGCGTTATCCACTGCCAGTGCCAGCGCGCGGCGCACGCCCCGGCGGGCATAGGGGTTGGTGCCGACTATGCGCGCGTTCTGCGCACCGCGAAACACGATGGTGGCGGCGCTCTCGACGCGGGTCGCGGTCCAGCCGATGGCGTCCATCGCCGGGATGAAGGCACCGACGCTCTCGTAGAGCAGGTCGATCTCATCCGCCTCGGCGGCGGCGAGCCAGGTCGTCGGGTTGGTTCCGAGGTCGATGAATTCCACCCGATCAAGCCACGGTCCGCCGAACACCTCTGTTCCCCACCAGTTGTGATCGCGGTTGCGCTCGAGAACGCAGTGCTCGCCCACCCTCAGGCTGACCGGGCGAAACGGGCCTGTGCCGATGCCATGCGCAAAGGGATCGCCGCCGTCATAGCTTTGATGCACGATTGCCGAAGGGTAATCCGACATGCCAGCGATCAGCGTGATGTCGGGGCGGTCGAGCCGCAGGGTGACGGTGAGCGGATCGGTGATCTCGATCGCACCCTCGCGTACCTGCCCGGTGGCGAAGTCGATCAGCGCAGAGAACCGGCTGGCCATTGAATTGCCTGGCGCGGTGCTGTCGCACCAGCGTGCAATATTGTGCGCGACATCGGCGGCGGTGAACGCATCGCCATTGTTCCAGCGCACGCCGGGGCGCAGGTGCAGCACGTAGCGGGTGGCGTCGGCACTGACGTCCCAACCCTCGAGCAACATGCCGCGAAATGTGCCGTCGCGGCGGTATTCCACCAGGTATTCGAGAAAACCGCGGACCTGGTTGCCCATCTCGCTCCAGTCGAAGCTGCGCGGATCCCCGAGCGGCTTCACGTTCTGCTGGATGCGCAACGTGCCGCCCTGCGCGATGGCTGTTTCCGCGTGCGCCGAGCCCGGCAATCCGGCGAGCGACAACGCCGCGCCCGCCCCCAGCCCGAGCGCGGTGGCATGGCCGAGAAATGCGCGTCGTCCCATCCGGCCCGCGCATAGATCGTCGCACAGCGTGGCGAGACCGGGGTGATGGGGCGGGACAGGGCGCGGCATGGCAGGATTCTCTCGCTTGGGGACCGCTTCCATTAGAGCCCGGCGTGCCCGCGCACGCAACCCGGATGGGTCGTCAGATAACCTGCCGGGCCGCAGTGGCGACGGGAGAGGCGATGCGCGCGCGGGCGGCGCTGCGCAGGTCCGAGGGCGTCCGGCCGGTGTGGTGCAGGATGAAGCGCGAGAAGTAGGCAGCGCTGCCGAAGCCAAGTTCGGCGGCGATCTGCGCCATCGGGCGATCACTTGCCTCGATCAGGTCGCGTGCGGCATGCAGGCTGCGTTCGGTCAGCAACTCGGCGGCGCTCAGCCCCGAGAGGCGCCGGCAGACGCGCGTCAGGTGCGTCGGCGTCACGCCCAGCGTGCGGGCGTGGTCGGCCATGCTGCGGGTGCTGGCGTGGTGGCGCTCGATCAGCGCGGCGTAGGCCCGCACCAGTCGTTCGGCGGCACCGGAGGCGGGCTCTTCGGGTTGCGAGAGCATGGCGCGGCGCAGCCAGACGCTCATCAGGGCCGCCTGCGCGTCCACCACCTCTTCCGAGAACGGGCGCGCGTCGTTCTGCTCGCGCTGCATCCCCTCGAAGATAGCTGTCAGCTCGTTTTGGCCCATGACGTCCCGGATTCGCATGTGCAGTGGCCGGTCGGGCATAGGCGCCGTGGCCTGCGCAGGCATCTCGCAGACGAGGCCAAAGCCGGTCTTGCCCGGATCGAGCGAGAACATCGTGCGAGCGGGCAGTACCAGCGCGTTGTGCACGCCTATGCCCCGGCGCACGCCCTCGACCACGGCTACGCCCTGTCCGCGTGTCATCCAGACAAGGGCGTGGCAGGGGCAGGAATGCTGCAGGGTGAGCCGCCATTCGGCCCCGTGCATCCACTGCACGAGCGTCATCACCGTTGCATGATCCATGCGCGCCTCCTTGATCGGAAAGATCGCCTTTGGACTACTGATGTCATGGATCAGACCAGATGTCAGGGATGAAATGCCTGCTTCTGGAAAACCTCAGCGCTGCCGCCGAGCCATGAAGGCGAGCCGCTCGAACAGGTGCACGTCCTGTTCGTTTTTCAGCAGTGCACCGTGCAGTTTGGGCAGCGCGTCAGCCCCGTCGCGCCGCAGATCCTCGGGCGAGAGATCTTCGGCGAGAATCAGCTTAAGCCAGTCGAGCACTTCGGAGGTGGAGGGCTTCTTCTTGAGCCCCGGCGTGTCGCGAATCTCGTAAAACTGCGTGAGCGCGGTGGCCAGCAGGGCCTCCTTGAGGCCGGGATGGTGCACCTCCACGATTCGCCTGAGCGTCTCGGCCTCGGGGAACCGGATGTAGTGGAAGAAACAGCGCCGCAGAAAGGCGTCGGGCAATTCCTTCTCGTTGTTGGAGGTGATGATGATGACCGGGCGGTGACGGGCGCGCACCGTCTCGCCGGTTTCGTAGACGTGAAATTCCATCCGGTCGAGTTCCTGCAACAGGTCGTTGGGAAACTCGATATCGGCCTTGTCGATCTCGTCGATGAGCAGCACCACGCGCTCCTCGGAGGCAAATGCCTCCCAAAGCTTGCCGCGGCGGATGTAGTTGGACACATCGTGCACGCGTTCGTCGCCGAGCTGGCTGTCGCGGAGGCGGCTGACGGCGTCGTACTCATAGAGTCCTTGCGCCGCGCGGGTGGTGGATTTGACATGCCATTCGATGAGTCGCATCCCCATCGCCTGTGCCACTTGGCGCGCCAGTTCGGTCTTGCCGGTGCCCGGCTCTCCCTTGACCAGGAGGGGCCGTTCGAGCGTGACGGCGGCATTGACCGCCACGGTCAGGTCGCCGGTGGCGACATAGGCATCGGTTCCTTCGAATTTCATCGGTCGGACGGCCCCTTTGTGCGCGGAAATGGAAACAATGTCGGGAACCTAGACGCTTCGCCCGGCCACATCAATGGCGCGTGATTGGCTAGTGACATTCCCCGGCGCCGCGTGTAGATGAGCGCTCGAAGGCACCGACTGTCTGAGGAGTTCATGATGCCGGACACTGGCCTTGACGAGGGGATCGAGATGAAAGCCGAAGTGTTCTTGCCAGAGGATTACACGCCCGCAGAAAACGAGCCGTTCATGAATGAGCTGCAGTTGGAGTATTTCCGCCGCAAGCTGGTGCGCTGGCGGCTGGAATTGCTCGAAGGCAGCCGCGAGGCAATCGAATCCCTGCAGGACGGGACAAGAGCAATTCCCGACGTGGCCGACCGAGCCAGCGAAGAAACCGACCGCGCGCTGGAACTGCGCACCCGCGATCGCCAGCGCAAGCTGGTAGCCAAGATCGACGCCGCGCTCCGCCGCATCGAAGACGGGGAATACGGATATTGCGAGGTGACGGGCGAGCCGATCAGCCTCAAGCGGCTGGACGCGCGCCCGATTGCCACCATGACGCTCGAGGCACAGGAACGCCACGAACGCCGCGAAAAGGTACATCGCGACGACTGAGGCGCTGCTTCGGGCGACGGGAACGGACAGGCGCGCGCCGGAGCATTCCTCCGGCGCGCGTCTTTTTCGGGAAGGGGCCGATGGGTCTGGACACAATGAAGATTGCCGTGATCGGCGCGGGGATTGGCGGGCTGGCCGTGGCGCAAGCGCTGGCGCGGCGCGGCGCGGATGTCACCGTGTTCGAACAGGCATCCGAAATCGCCGAGGTGGGTGCCGGACTTCAGATCAGCCCCAATGGCGCGAGGGTGCTCGATGCGCTCGGGCTGGGCGCGGAGCTTCGCCAGCGCGCGGTGATGGCGCGGACCGTGCAGCTTTGTGATTACCGTGGGGGCGAGGTGGTGCGGCTCGATCTCGGTGACACGGGGCAGGGCGGCTATCATTTTCTCCACCGTGCGGATCTCATCAATCTGCTGGCCAACGGTGCGCGCGCAGCGGGCGTTCGCATCCGGCTGTTACAACGGATCATCGGCGTCACCGACGGGCGGCGCCCGCGTGTTGAACTGGCCAACGGTGCCGGGTTCGACGCCGACCTCGTGATCGGCGCAGACGGGTTGCATTCGGTGGTGCGTGCCGCGCTCAACGGCCCACGTGCCCCCTTCTTCACGGGGCAGGTGGCGTGGCGCGCGCTCGTTCCCAACAGCGCCGAGCGCGGCCCGGAGGTGCGTGTCCACATGGGGCCGATCCGCCACGTTGTGAGCTATCCTTTGCGCGGCGGTAGCATGCTCAACCTCGTGGCGGTACAGGAGCGCGCCGCCTGGACCGCCGAAAGCTGGAGCCAGACTGACGATCCGCAGTCGTTGCGTGCCGCGTTCGGCGATTTCTGCGACGAGGTGCAGGGGATGCTCGCCGCCGTGGACAAGGTAAATCTCTGGGGCCTGTTCCGGCACGAGGTGGCCCGCGCGTGGCACGGCGAGGGGCTGGCGATTCTCGGCGACGCGGCACATCCCACGCTGCCCTTCATGGCGCAGGGGGCGTGCCTCGCGCTCGAGGATGGCTGGGTGCTGGCCGCGGCGCTCGACGAGGAAGGCGATGTGGCAAAGGGATTGGTGCGCTACCAGGCCCTGCGCGAATCGCGGGCGCGCCGGGTGGTTGCGGCGGCGAGTACCAACGCGTGGAAATACCACCTCGCCTTCCCACCGCTGAGATGGGCGGCACACACCGCGCTACGCGCAGGCGGACGGCTCGCACCTTCGCGAATGATCCGGCAATTTGATTGGATTTACGGCTATAACGCGATTGACGCGGTTGGGCAGCCGGTCAACGATGGCTGACAACCGGGGGCGCACGGCCCCCCATCGGGCTGGGACGAATAGTGCGCGCCGAGCAATACGCGAAACTGGCGCTGGAGCGCATAGCCGACGAGCGCCTGCATGGTATCCACGAGCCGGTGCCGGACCGCTACCTGCGCGGCGTCGAGAGGCTGGGCGAGGAGTTCGCGCCCGGGCTTGTGCGGTCGGTCGAGATATACCGCAAGAACCACGGGGACTGGCCTGACCTGATCGACCCGCAGACCTTTACCAGCAAGCAACTCCTGTTCAAGTTCTTCGGCCTGATCCCGCGCGTCACCCCCTCGGACAAGCTGCGCGCGCATGATTGGCTCCCGCAGCACTTGCGCGCGCAGGTTCACCGCCCGCGCATCCTGTGGCGCGGGGATACGCCCGATCTGCCCGGCAATGACGAAATCGCGCCAGGCACCTACTGGCTCAAGTGCAACCACGGCTCGGGAACCAACCTGCCGGTGACCTTCCCCCTCGATGACGACCACCGTACTGATCTGATCCCGCTCACGCGGCGATGGCTCAGGCGGGTGCACAGCAAGCGCCTGAGCCTGTGGTGGTACGAATTGATCGAGCGCGCGATCTATCTCGAGGAGGATCTGCGCGAGGGCGCGGGAGATGCCGCCGACTGGAAATTCTACGTCTGCAACGGGCGCATCGTGGTCTATCAGCACGACGCCGACCGCTCGGGCACGCACTTGCAGACGGTCTACAGCCGGACGGGCACTTGGCTCGACAAGCAGCTCTACGTGCGCAAGGGCGGGGCGCGGCCCGTGGCGCCGCCCGCGCGGCTCGACCTGATGGTGGAGGCCGCCGAGGCGATTGGTCGGTTCTTCGATTTCATCCGGGTGGACATGTTCATCCGGGGCGGCGAGGTCTATCTCGGCGAGATCGGTCTCGTGCCCAATGGCTGCACCAAGCGCATCCGCGATCCCGAACTCGACTGGATGCTGGGCGGTGCGTGGCAAGCCCCTTGGTTGGGCCGCGTCAGCCCCGGGTTTGCCGATGGCCATTACCGGCGCGAGTGGCCATTCGCCGCCTGAACCCGCGTTCAGATGTCGAGATCGACCCAGAGCGGCACATGATCGGACGGCTTGTCGCGTCCGCGCACGGCCGTGTCGATGCCGCAATCGGTCATCCGGTCGGCGGCCTGCGGGCTGAGCAGCATGTGGTCGATGCGGATGCCGTTGTTGCGCTGCCACGCGCCGGCCTGATAATCCCAGAACGTGTAATGACCCGGCCCCTGCACGCGGGCGCGGAACGCCTCGGTCAGCCCCAGGTGCAGCAGGCGGCGAAAGGCGGCGCGGCTGTCGGGCAGGGCGAGCGCGTCGTCGCGCCACGCCTCGGGGCGGGCGGCGTCCTCGTCCTGCGGGATGACGTTGTAATCGCCCCCCATGAGCACCGGCTCCTCGGTGGCGAGAAGCGCCTTCGCGCGGGCGTGCATCCGCTCCATCCAGGCGAGCTTGTAGTCGTATTTCGGCCCCGGCGCGGGGTTACCGTTGGGCAGGTAGAGGCCGCAGACACGCAGCGCGCCCTTTTCGCCCGTCACCGTGGCCTCGATCCAGCGGGCCTGCTCGTCGCTGTCATCGCCGGGCAGACCGCGGTGCACGTCCTCCAGCGGGTATTTCGACAGGATCGCCACCCCGTTGAAGCCCTTCTGCCCGTGGGTCTCGACGTTGTAGCCGCGATCCTCGAACATCTCGCGCGGGAAGTTCTCGTCCACCGACTTGATTTCCTGTAGCAACACCACGTCCGGGGACGCCTCGTCCAGCCAGTCGCAGAGCGCGGCATGCCGCGCCTTGATCCCGTTGATGTTGAAGCACGCGATACGCATGGCCATCCCTCCCGCGGCGCCCGGCCCCTCTATCGCGCGGCCCCGCGCGCGGCGCAAGGCTCAGATGGAAAAGGATGTGCCGCATCCACAGGACGCGGTGGCATTGGGATTGTCGATGGTAAAGCGCGCGCCGATCAGTTCTTCGGTGAAGTCGATTGTCGCGCCCGCAAGGAAGGGCAGCGAGACGCTGTCCACCACAACCCGCTCGCCCTCGCCTTCGAGCACGAGGTCGTCCTCGGCAGGCGCATCGAGGCGGATGTCGTACTGAAACCCCGAACAGCCGCCGCCCTCGACCGCCACGCGCAGCGCCTTGCCGTCGGCGCCGGCACCGATCTCGGCGAGGCGGGCATAAGCGCGGGGGGTGACCTTGGGGGGCAGTTGCATGGGCATCCTCGGTGGTTTCGCGTGACAGTTCTTTCTGCAATATATGCTCCGAGTGCCCCGCCACAAGGACCGATCAATGACCGCCCCTTTCGCGACCGACCCGGGCCAGACACGCGGCCGCCGCGTGGCGGAGGAAGAGAGCGCCTTTCGCTCGCCCTTTCAGCGCGACCGCGACCGCATCATTCATTCCAGCGCCTTTCGCAGGCTCAAGCACAAGACACAGGTGTTTGTCGCGCACGAGGGCGATTACTACCGCACCCGGCTCACCCATTCGATCGAGGTGGCGCAGGTGGCGCGTACCATCGCGGGCGCGCTCGGCCTCGACACCGACCTGACCGAGGCCGTCGCGCTTGCCCATGACCTTGGCCATACGCCCTTTGGCCACGCGGGCGAGGATACGCTGGCCGCGCTGATGGCGCCCTATGGCGGCTTCGATCACAACGCGCAGGCGCTCCGCATCGTGACGGTGCTGGAGCGCCACTATGCCGCCTTCGACGGGCTCAACCTCACATGGGAGACGCTGGAAGGACTGGCCAAGCATAATGGTCCGGTGACGGGCGATCTGCCGCTGGCGCTGGCGAAATGCGACGCGGTGCACGGGCTGGAGCTTGGCACCCATGCGGGCGGCGAGGCGCAGGTGGCGGCCATCGCCGACGATATCGCCTACAACAACCACGACCTGCATGACGGGCTGCGCGCGGGGTTATTTGGCGACGAGGAAATCGCGGCGCTGCCCATCGTCGGCCCCTGTTATGCCGAGGTGGACCGGCTCTACCCGCGCCTCGACCCCAAGCGCCGCCGCCACGAGGCGCTGCGCCGGGTGTTCGGAGAGATGGTGGGCGACGTGATCGCCGAGAGCCAGCGCCTGCTGGCCGCCCATTCGCCGGGTTCGGTGGAGGAGCTGCGCGCACTTGGGGTGCCGGTGATCCGTTTTTCGCCCGGGTTGTGGGAGGATTTGCAGGCGATCCGGGCGTTTCTCTTTACCCGGATGTATCGCGCCCCGGCGGTCAACGACATGCGGCGCATGGTGGCGCAGGTGATCGGAGAGTTGTTCCCGGTCTACCTCGACGCGCCCGACCACCTGCCCGAAGAGTGGCGCGCGGACGTGGCGCGCGCGCCTGACCGGGCGGCGCTGGCGCGCTTGGTGGGCGATTACATCGCCGGCATGACCGACCGGTTCGCATTGCAAAGCCACGCCCGGCTGGTCGGCGGGACGTCGGCACAAGACCTGCCGGACGGGGTGTAGGCTTGCCGCCTAGTACAGGGACAAAAGCGCTCGACCCGGTAACAGCGCGCGGGATGGTGGGCGCGCTCGGTGTCGGGGCGCAATGGCTGGCATGGCGGTTGCAGATGCCCGCCATCGTCCTGATGCTGCGCGACTGGCGCGCAGCGCTTCGTCGTGGGCGAAGACGCGCCACGGCGTGGCGAGGACATGCGTATCGCCGCCCTTGCCACGCCGCGCGACACCGGCGGGAACACGCAGCCGCCGGCAAGTTGAAGCGCGTGATGCCGGGTGCTAGTGATATCCACGGGATGCGTATCGAGTGGGTGAGGGTGGTGTGGACGGGGAGACATCTCGGAAAACCGTGCTGATCGCGTCTGCGGGCTGTGCGGTCGGTGGAGAGCTGGCAGAAAGGTTCGCGGCGACCGGGGCGCTGGTGGTCGTGGCCGATCATGCGGAACGGCGCGCGCTGGCACTGGCGCGGCGCGCGCCCGGAAAGATCGAGAGCCTGACGATCGATTGCCTGCGTCCCGGCCAATGCCGACGGTTGGGCGAGATATGGGGCGACACACCGCTCGACCTGCTGGTACATCTGCACCCGTTGCGTAGCCCGCGCCGTCTCGGGGCGGCGGTGGCGGCGATCCCGGCACTGACGCGCGCGCTGATGGACGGGCTGGCGCTGGGAGAGGGGCTGGTGCTCGTCGGCTGCCGTGCGGCAAGCCATGACGCGCGCCCCGAGGCGCGGGCGTTCGACGCGGCGCTGGCGGCGCTCGCCCCGCACATGCAGGCCGAGGCGGGCACGCATGCCCGTGTCAACGTTCTGCGGCTCGGGCCCGTACACCGGACGCACGGCGCTGATACATGAGGCGCGGCAGCTCGCAGAGGGGGCGCCCGACGGGCCGCGCGGCGCGGTGATCAACCTCGCCTGAGCGGGCGGCGTGAACCGCGCCCAAGGCGATTGACGCGCGGGCCACGGGTGGTAAACCGGCGCGCGTGCCAACACGGAAAGGCGGCTCATGAACCTCTTTGACGACATTCGCGGTCTCGTTCTCGATACCTTGGGCGGTCTGCAGGCCGAAGGTGCGCTGCCCGCCTCGCTCGACCTCGGGAACGTCACGGTCGAGCCGCCGCGCGATCCCGCGCATGGCGACATGGCGACCAATGCCGCGATGGTGCTGGCGAAACCGGCGGGGATGAAGCCGCGTGACATCGCCACCGTGCTCGCGGAGCACCTCGCCGCCGATGCGCGCATCGATAGCGCCGAGGTGGCCGGCCCCGGATTTCTCAACCTGCGGTTGGCGCCTTCGGTCTGGCACGATGGGCTGCGCGATGCGCTGCGGCAGGGGGCAGATTTCGGCCGTGCAACGCTGGGGCAGGGTCGCCGCGTCAATGTCGAATACGTTTCGGCCAATCCGACAGGCCCGTTGCACGTCGGCCACACCCGCGGCGCGGTGTTCGGCGACGCGCTGGCGAGCCTCCTGGATTTCGCGGGCTATGACGTCACGCGCGAATACTACATCAACGATGGCGGCGCTCAGGTCGATGTGCTCGCGCGCTCGGTCTACCTGCGCTATCTCGAGGCGCACGGGCAGGAGGTGGCCTTTGCCGATGGCACCTATCCGGGCGACTACCTGATCGAGGTGGGCCGCGCGCTCAAGGACAAGGTCGGCGCCGCGTATGTCGACGAGCCCGAAGCGGTCTGGCTGGCCGAGGTGCGCGACTTCGCCACCGATGCGATGATGACGCTCATCCGCGAGGACCTGGCCTCGCTTGGCGTCGAGATGGATCACTTCTTCTCTGAGAAATCGCTCTACGGCACCGGATTGATCGAGGCCGCGATCGAGGATCTGCGCGGCAAGGGGCTGATCTATCGCGGCGTGCTCGAGCCGCCCAAGGGCAAGATGCCCGAGGACTGGGAGCCGCGCGAGCAGACCCTGTTCAAATCGACCGAACACGGCGATGACGTGGACCGCCCGATCATGAAATCCGATGGTGGATGGACTTATTTCGCCCCCGATATTGCCTATCATTATGACAAGATTTCAAGGGGATACGATCTGCTTATCGACGTGTTCGGCGCCGATCACGGAGGCTATGTCAAGCGGATGAAGGCCGCCGTGTCGGCGCTGTCGGATGGGCGCGTACCGATCGAGATCAAGCTCTGTCAACTGGTCAAGCTCTACAAGAACGGCGAGCCGTTCAAGATGTCCAAGCGCTCCGGCACCTTCATCACCCTGCGCGACGTGGTGGACGAGGTTGGACCAGACGTGACCCGCTTTGTCATGCTCACGCGCAAGAACGACGCGGCGCTCGACTTCGACTTCGCGCGTGTTCTGGAACAGTCCAAGGACAACCCGGTCTTCTACGTCCAATACGCAAATGCGCGGGTCAACTCGGTGCTGCGCAAGGCTACTGCCGCGGGGATCACGGTGGATGACGCGACACTTGCGGAGGCCGATCTGTCGGTGCTCTCGCACGAGGCGGAACTGGCGCTCGCGCGCAAGATCGCGGAATGGCCGCGGCAGGTGGAGATCGCCGCGCGCGCAGGCGAACCACACAGGGTGGCGTTCTACCTCTACGACCTGGCCTCGGAACTGCACGGTCTGTGGAACCGTGGCCATGACGAACCGGCGCTGCGATTCCTGCAAGAGGGTGATCCGGCCACAACACGCGGGAAAATCGCGCTGGTGCGCGCGGCAACGGTTGTGATTTGCGCCGGTCTTGGTATCCTTGGCGTCACTCCGGTGGACGAGATGCGCTGAACGCCGCCGCCACCGGTGCGAGCAGGCAACCAGGAACCGGCGACCATGTATCGCCGGTGGCGAGAGGCAGATCATGGCAGAGATGCAGGCATCCCGGACGGAGTACGGGTCGGACGATCGCGTGGCGGTGGCCGTGACGAAATTTACCAATATTTCTGGTGCGCTGGTGTCAATGGCGCTCTTGGCCGGAATTGGCCACTGGGGTTACCAGGTGATCATGCGCGACGTGTCGGGCGTGCCTGTTGTGCGCGCGCTCAGCGATCCCATGCGCGAGGCTCCGGCCGAGCCGGGCGGGCGCGAGGCGGCGCATCAGGGCCTGTCGGTCAACCGTGTGGCGGCGCAGGCGGCGACAGAAGAGCCGCCCGACCGGGTAATCATCGCACCCCCGCCGCTCGATCTGACGCTAGAGGATATTCCGAGCGCGGCGAGGGCCGCAGCACAGGCGCCGACGGCGCCGCGCTCGGGTGACGTGCATCTCGCGGTGGTGCGGCAACCGGCGCAGGCAACGCCGCGCGCCGCGACCGAGCCCACATCCGAGCCCGAGGCGCAGGCGCCCACTGAAACGGTCGAGGGGGGGCTCGGGCGGTCGTTGCGTCCGCAGCTGCGCCCGGCGCTGCCCGATCCGGTGACCTACGCGCTCGCGGCGGCGACCAGCGCCCCGCCGGTCGAGGTCGATCCCGACAGCCTGCCGGCTGGTTCGCGGCTCGCGCAGCTCGGGGCCTTCGATTCAGCAGAGGTGGCGCGCTCGGAATGGGAGCGTCTGACAGCGCAGCTTGGTGATCTGCTGGACGGCAAACGCCGTGTGGTGCAGCGCGCCGAGAGCGGCGGGCGGATTTTCTACCGGCTGCGCGCAGCCGGTTTCGAAGACCTCGCAGATGCGCGCCGTTTCTGTTCGGCCTTGCAGGCAGAGCGGGCCGAGTGCATCCCGGTGGTTACTCGGTGACAGGGTTCGGCGCGGTCATTACCGGCGCCGAGGGGCATCGGCTAACACCCGGAGAAAAAGCGTTTTTTCGCGAGGTTAAGCCCTTCGGATTCATCCTCTTCGCGCGCAATATTGACACCCCCGACCAGGTGCGCGCGCTGTGCGACGAACTGCGCGAGGCGGCGGGGCACGAGGCGGTTATCACCATCGACCAGGAAGGCGGGCGCGTGCAGCGCCTGCGTGCGCCTGCCTGGCGCGAGTGGCCCGCGCCGCTCGATCACGTGGCCGCGGCTGGCGCGCAGGCGGCTGAGGCGCTGCACCTGCGCTACCGGATCATCGCCGACGAGCTTGTTGCCCTCGGGATCGACAGCAACTGTGCGCCTTTGGTGGACGTGGCGGGGAGGGACACCCACCCGTTTCTGCGTGACCGCTGCTATGGCGAGACGGCGGGGCGGGTTGCGCTCTTTGGCCGGGCGGTGGCGGACGGGCTTATGGAGGGGGGCGTGCTGCCGGTGGTCAAGCACATCCCGGGACACGGGCGCGCGAGGGCTGACAGCCACCACGAACTGCCCCGCGTGACCGATCCGGCAGAGCATCTGGCCGAGGTCGATTTCGCCCCGTTCGAGGCGCTTGCCGATTTGCCGATGGCGATGACGGCGCATGTGGTTTATGCCGCGCTCGATGCGCGGCCAGCGACCTTGTCACCTGTTATCATTGAAATAATTCGCCGCTCCATCGGGTTTGACGGGCTCTTGATGACCGACGACATCGCCATGAACGCGCTCTCGGGCAGCCTGGTAGAGCGGGCGCGGGCCGCGCTCGCGGCGGGGTGCGACGTGGTCCTGCACTGCAACGGCACGCTGGCCGAGCGACAGGCCGTGGCGGCGGCAGCGGGCGAGATGCGGGCCGCTGCGCAGGACCGTGCCGAGCGGGCGTTGGCCGCGCGCCGGACGCCCGATCCGGTTGACATCTCCGCCCTCGCGGCGCAGCTTGATGCGTTGACGGGCGGACGGCAACATGGCTGAAGACACCTTCGATGACAGCGCGGAACCGGTGCCTGTGGCCGAACGGCTCGCGGCGGAGGCGCTCATCGTCGATGTTGATGGGTTCGAGGGGCCGCTGGACCTGTTACTGACGCTCTCGCGCACGCAAAAGGTTGATTTAAGGCGCATTTCCGTCCTGCAACTGGCGCGGCAATACCTCGCCTTTGTCGAGCAAGCGCGCGCCCTGCGGATCGAGCTGGCCGCCGATTACCTCGTGATGGCGGCGTGGCTTGCGTTTCTCAAGTCGCGTCTGCTCTTGCCGCCCGACCCCGCCGAGGAGGGGCCGTCGGGCGAGGACCTGGCGGCGCATCTGGCGTTTCAGCTTGAGCGGTTGCAGGCGATGCGGGATTGCGCGGCGCGGCTGATGGCGCGGGACCGGCTGGGGCGGGATTTCTTTGCGCGGGGGCTGCCGGAGGACGTGACGCGGCGGCGCGAGGTGCGCTATACGGCGAACCTGCTGGACCTGATGCAGGCCTATGCGCGGCTTCGCACGCGCGACGAATTTCGTCCCTTCGTGATGGACCGTGACGCAATTTTCACTATGGAACAAGCACTTGAGCGATTGCGAGGGGTGATCGGCGAGGCGGCGACATGGACCGATATCGCGAGCTATCTGCCGGAGGGGTTCACCACCGATCGGCAAAGGCGGCGCTCGGCCACGGCCTCTACCTTTGCCGCGGCGCTGGAGCTTGTGAAGGAGGGGCGGGCGGAGTTGCGGCAGACCGAGATATTCGCGCCTGTCGAGCTTCGGCGGAAGGATTAAGAAAATGCCGCAAGATATTGATACAGAAAAAGAAAGTCTGTTCGAAGCTCCGCCGATGGCCGAACAGGAGCGGATGATTGAAGCGATGCTGTTTGCCGCCACCGAGCCGATGGACACGCGCGAGATGGCAGCGCGGATGCCGCATGGATGCGATCCGGCGGAAGCGCTGGTCCATCTGAAAAAAAGGTATGAGGGACGGGGGGTTACGCTGGTGAAAGTGGGCGATGGCTGGGCCATGCGCACCGCGCCCGACCTTGGCTTTCTGATGCGGCGCGAGGTGGTGGAGACCCGCAAACTGAGCCGGGCGGCAATCGAGACATTGGCCATCATTGCCTACCATCAGCCGGTCACCCGCGCCGAGATCGAGGAGATACGCGGCGTGTCCGTCAGCCGGGGAACCGTCGATCAACTCCTTGAAATGGAATGGATTCGTTTCGGCAGACGCAAGATGACGCCGGGCCGTCCTGTGACCTTTGTGGTTACCGAGACATTCCTCGACCATTTCGGTCTGGAAAGCGCGCGCGACCTGCCGGGGCTCAAGGAATTGCGCGCTGCGGGGCTGCTGGACAACCGCCCGCCGCCGGGGACATTGCCGGGGATCGGCGACGAAGGCGAGGAGGACGAGGACGCGGAGGTGCCGCCCGCAGGGCAGGACGAGTTGTTCGGGGACTGACGAACCTGTCGGTTCGCGGCCCGAACCGCACGGTTCGGCGCATCGCGCGGACGGTCGCGCAGGAAATCGTCAAGATAATCGCCGCACCCGCCCTGATTTCCGCACGTTTCGGTGTTATGTTCCCGGCCGGAGGCAGCGAGAGGAGGGCGCGATGAACGCCAACCAGGTGATCAACATGGTGATCCGAATGGTCATGCGGCAGGTGATGCGCCGTGGGGTCAATGCCGGGATCGACAAGGTCACGCGCGGCCGTGGTGACAACGGTCCCGACGGGCAGAAGACCGCGCGCAATGCCCGCAAGACGATGAAGCTGGGGCGGCGGATGGGGCGCTTCTGACCGGGCGTCAGGCCCGGAAGTGCTTGGACAGTTTCAGCCCTTGCCCCTGGTAGTTTGACGCGATGTCCGCGCCGTAGAGGCGGTCGGGCACCGTATCCATGCTCTCATACACCAGCCGACCGACGATCTGGCCGTGCTCTAGCACGAAGGGCGCCTCGTGGCAGCGCACCTCGAGCACGCCGCGCGCGCCGGTGCCACCCGCAGCCGCGTGGCCGAAACCGGGATCGAAGAACCCCGCGTAATGCACCCGGAATTCGCCCGCCATCGCCACGAAGGGGGCCATCTCGGCGGCATAGCCGGGGGGGATGTGCACCGCCTCGCGGCTGACGAGAATGTAGAACGCGCCGGGGTCGAGGACGATATGGCCGTCGCGCGCGTGGACCTCTTCCCAGAAATCGGCGGCCGGGTAGTGGCCGATGCGGTCGAGGTCGATCAGGCCGGTATGCGGCTTGGCGCGGTAGCCGGTGAGCGTGCCTGACTCGGGGCGCAGGTCGACCGAGAAGGCGAGCCCGCCGTCGATCACAGCCGGGCCGTCGACGAGCGGTGTCTCGGCGTGCAAGCGATGCATCGCGGCATCCGAGAGCCGCGCGTCGCCCGAGCGAAAGCGGACCTGGTTGAGCCGCATGCCGGGGCGCACCAGCACCGAGAAGGAACGCGGGCATATCTCGGCATAGAGCGGGCCGGTGTGGCCGGGCGGCACGCGGTCGAATTCGGTCCCGCCATCGGTGATCGTGCGGGTGAGCAGGTCGAGCCGCCCGGTGGAGGATTTGGCGTTGGCTACCGCCTGCACGCCCTCGGGCAGTGCCAGCCGTTCCATCAGCGGGACGAGGTAGACGCAGCCCTTTTCCAGCACCGCGCCGGGGCCAAGCTCGATGCGGTGCATCCCGAACTCATCAAGCCGGTCGGCGACGGTCTGTCCCGCACCGGGCAGGAACGAGGCGCGCACGCGGTAGGCGACCGGACCGAGGCGGAGATCGAGGCTGGCGGGCTGGACCTGTTCGGGCAGGATGGCGGGATCGGAGGCGATTTGGCCCGCGTCGATCATCGCCGAGATTTGCTGGCAGGAGAGAACGCCGGTCATCGGTGGCCCCCTCGGCCGTCGCAGAGGCCCCGCGACACGCGGGCGGCGGGATCGTCGGTCGATTTGGTCGGGCTAGCAGGACTCGAACCTGCGACCTTCCGTCCCCCAGACGGACGCGCTACCAGGCTGCGCCATAGCCCGACGATGCGCTGTTCATACCGGTTTTGCGCGCGGGGGCAAGGGGGGCGATGCGAAATATTGCCGCCGCTCATGCCTTTGGCGCACCCGCGTCGCGCAGCCGTTCGGCCAGCGCCGAGAGCGTGGCCGCAAGATCGGCTGGCAGCGGGCGGGGCAGCGTGGCGAGACGCGCGAGCGGCCCCGGCGCGGCGGCCACGTCGTCGGGTGGATCGTCGGGCAAATCCGGCAGCGGGGGCAGGGCGGGGGCCTGCGGGTCGGGGGCCGGTTCGGGCGCAGAGGCGGTTTCCGGTTCGGTCTCGGGTTCGGGTTCCGATCCAGGCTCTGTCGCTGTCTGCGGCTCCGGTGCGGGCTCTGGCTCGGTTTGCGGTTCTGGTTCGGGTTCTGCCGCGGTGGTGGGGGCGGCGTCAGGCTCGGGCTCTGTGTCGGAGGTTGGCTCTTGCGCGGCCGCGTCCGGGGGGACGTCCTGCGGCGCGTCGGGGCGGGCGAAGCTGAGCACCTGCGCGACTGGCGTGGGTGCTGCCTGCTCTCCCTCGAATCCGGGCGAGAGCGCGGCGACGTGGCTCACGCCCTGTTCGCGCAGCATCTTCTGCACACCCTTGATGGTCATGCCCTCGTCGTGCAGCAGCACCTTGATCCCGCCGAGCAGGCGCATGTCCGCGGGGCGGTAGTAGCGTCGCCCGCCCGCGCGCTTGACCGGTTTCACCTGGGTGAACTTGCTTTCCCAGAAGCGCAGCACGTGGGCGGGCACCTCGAGCCAGTCTGCCACCTCGCTGATGGTGCGGAAGGCGTCGGCGGATTTGCCCATGTGCGGCGGTGTCCTCAGCGCTTGTTGCCGATCGCAACGCGATCCTTCATCAGGTGCGAGGGTCGGAAGGTGAGCACCCGGCGCGGTTTGATGGGGACTTCCTCGCCGGTCTTGGGGTTGCGGCCCACGCGGGCCGACTTGTCGCGCACCGAGAACGTGCCGAAGGAAGATATCTTGACCGGTTCGCCGCGCGAGAGCGCGTCCGAGACGTGGGTAAGCACGCTCTCCACCATCTGGGCCGCGTCGTTGCGCGACAGCCCCACCTCGCGGAATACCGCTTCGCTCAGGTCCATCCGTGTCAGTGTCTTGTTAGTCATACCGTCCCCGCATTTTTGCGGCTCAGTTTGCGGCGAAGCCCGTGCCGTGTCAATCGTGATGGTCCCGGGTGCTGGGAGGTGGCGCGGATTTTTGCAGGCCGACGCGCGGTTTACCAGCGCATCACCACCGCGCCCCACGCCAGCCCGCCGCCGATCGCCTCGGACAAGACGATCTGCCCGGGGCGGATGCGCCCCTCGGCCACGCCCACCGAGAGCGCCAGCGGGATCGAGGCGGCGGAGGTGTTGCCGTGGTCCTGCACGGTGACGATGACGCGGTCCATCGACAGGCCCAGCTTCTTTGCGGTGCCCTGGATGATGCGGATATTGGCCTGGTGCGGCACGATCCAGTCCACGTCCGGCCCGGTGAGGCCGACCTTGCCGAGCGCGGTCTCGGCGGTGGCGGCGAGTTTCTCGACGGCCTGCCGGAAGAGCGCGTTGCCCTGCATCCTGAGCTTGCCCGCATCGCCAGTCGTCGATACGCCGCCATCGACGTAGAGCATGTCGCGGTAGCGCCCGTCGGAATTGAGATCGA
Organism: Roseovarius sp. A46; assembly: GCF_004126395.1. NCBI lineage: Bacteria > Pseudomonadati > Pseudomonadota > Alphaproteobacteria > Rhodobacterales > Roseobacteraceae > Roseovarius > Roseovarius sp. A46. The sequence goes on from NZ_PVWS01000022.1 coordinate 40,604, forward strand.
CCGAGAGGATGCCGCGATCGGCGTTGGTGCCGGTGCCTGTCGTGGCCCCGAGTACCAGAGCGCCGGCGCCGTCGCCGAACAGCACGCAGGTGGAGCGGTCGGACCAGTCCATGATGCGCGAGAACGTCTCGGCCCCGATCAGCAGCAGTCGCTCGGCCTGGCCCGCGACGATCATCGCGTTGGCGGTGGCGAGCGCGTAGACGAACCCGGCGCAGACCGCCTGCACGTCAAAGGCGAAACCGTGGGTCATGCCCAGCCCCTCCTGCACCATCGTGGCGACCGAGGGGAAGGTGAGGTCCGGCGTGGAGGTGGCGACGATCAGGCCGTCGATGTCGTCCGGCGTGAGCCCGGCATTGGCGAGGGCGGCGCGCGCGGCGTGGAGGGCGAGGGTGGAGGTGGTCTCGTCCTCGGCGGCGAAACGGCGGCGCTCGATCCCCGAGCGCGAGCGGATCCACTCGTCCGTGGTGTCGAGGGTGGCCTCGAATTCGCTGTTGGGCACGATGCGGGCGGGCAGGTAGTGCCCGGTGCCGAGGGCCGTGGCGCGGCGGGTCATGGCGCGAGGTCTCCGTGGTTGTCGTCCCCGGTGTTGTCGTCTCCGGTGTTGTCGTCCCCTGTGTCGTGTTGGTCGCCGTCATCCTCGCGGTCGAGCGGGGCCGCGGCGGCGACGCGGGCCGCGAGCTTGGCGGTGAAGCCGGTCTGCGCGAGGTCGAAGGCGAGTTTTATCGCCGACGAAACGCCCGTGGCATCCGCCGCGCCGTGCGACTTGACCACGGTGCCGTTCAGCCCGAGGAACACGCCGCCATTGGCGCGGCGCGGATCGACGCGTTTCTTCATCCGCCGAAGCGAGGTGTAGGCCAGCAGCGCCGCCAGCCGCGACAGCGGCGTGTAGGCGAAGGCCTCGCGCAGGAGGTCGGTGATCAGGTTGGCGATGCCCTCGCCGGTCTTGAGCGCGACATTGCCGGTGAAGCCGTCGGTCACGATCACGTCGCAGCGCGTGCCGGGCAGGTCGCGCCCCTCGACGAAGCCCACGAACTCGAAATCCGCGCTCGCTGCATTGGCGGCGATCAGCTCATGCGCCTCGCGCAGCTCGGCGCGGCCCTTGTGCTCTTCGGTGCCCACGTTCAGCAGGCCGATGCGCGGGCGCTTGAGGCCAAAGCCGTTGCGCGCGTAAGACGCGCCCATCAACGCGTATTGCATCAGGTCCTTGGCGTCGGCGCGGATATCCGCGCCGCCGTCGAGCATGATGTTGTGCTGTTGCGGGTTCTGCGAGGGCCACATCACCGCGATGGCGGGGCGGTAGATGCCCGGCAGCTTGCGCAGGCGGATGACCGACATCAACATCAGCGCGCCAGTATTGCCGCAGGAGACGCAGACCGTCGCCTCGCCCGCGCGCACCGATTCGAGCGCCGACCACATCGAGGTGTCGTGCCCGTGGCGCACCACCTGAGCGGGCTTGTCGGTCATCGACACGACCTCGGGCGCGTTGCGGATGGTGACCCGGTCGGTCAGCTCCCGGCGCCTGGCGACCAGCGGCGCGAGCGTGTCGCGCGGGCCGTGCAGGATGAATCCGATGCGCGGATTCTTGCTGGCGGACTGGGCCATGCCCGCCACCACGGCGGCGGGCCCCTCATCGCCGCCCATGGCGTCAATCGAGATCACGAAGCGCCCCGCGCCGGTCATGTCCTGATCGCCCTGAGCGCCCATGCGGCCGATGCCCCCGAATAGTGTCTCAGGCGGCGTCGTCTTCCAGGTCGATATCGTCCACCATGGCGACGACTTCGCGCTCTGCGTAGTGGCCACAGGCCGCGCAGACGTGGTGCGGGCGCTTCAACTCGCCGCAATTGGGGCATTCGTTGGGATTGCCCGCGGTGAGTGAATCATGCGCGCGGCGATTGTTGCGGCGCGATTTCGAGACCTTGTTCTGTTGGACGGCCATGTCACAACCTCAATTCCTGCGGGCCGGATCGGCCCATGTTTCACGGGTGTTCGCGGCTCTTAATCCTGACCGAGCCGCCGGTTCAACCCCAAATTCCGGTGAGAGCGCGAAAATACAGAGATTTGGGGCCGGGGCAAGCGATTCTTGGGGTGGCTTCCGGCTCAGCCGGAGGGGCCGCCGTCATTGCCCTCGTCGTCGTCATTCCCGGCCAGCCGGTCGCGCAGTCCGGCGAGCCCGGCAAAGGGGCGGCGGGGCGCGTCGTCATCGTCGTTTTCCGCGCCGTCGGGCGCGGCCGAGAGCGTGCCGAGTTCTGCCGCGTCGCTGCGCGGCCAGGGCGGCAGCGCCAGCGCCAGTGCCTCGGCGAGCACGGCATCGAGGTCGATCACCGCGCCCAGGGGCTCTATCGTGTCGTCCTCGGGCATCTCGATCTCGTCGGCGGGCGCGGCCTCGGGCGGGGTGGCGTCGGGCGTGTAGCGGCGCGTCACGGTCTCGTCGATACGGGTGGTCACCGGCGCGAGGGTGACGCCGCAGGGCTGCACGACCGTCGCCCCGAGCGTGGCGCTGAGTAGCCAGTCGCGGGGGCCGTCGGGGGTGATCTCTCCCCTGAGGGTCAGCTTGCGCAGATCGAGGAGATCGAGGCGCGCGGCCAGCGTCGCGCGCGCCGCCGCGTCGGGCACGATCTCGAAGCGGTGGCCGCCGTGCCGTGCGAGGCGCGGGACGGGGATACGGTGGGTGGAGCCGGTATCGGTGGACATCGCGGCCTCTTGCTTTGAATTCTTGAACCCGGGGGCTGCATTGATGTAAGCGGGATAAAAGCCGTGAGCGGTGGTGACAAGAGGGCAGAGATGACGGCGATTTCAATGCGAGTGCTGCGTGTCCTTGCCCTGTGTGGTCTCATCGGGGTGGCCGCCTGCTCGGCCACCTACCAGAATCATGGCTATGTCCCGCCCGAGAACGATCTCGAGAATCTGATCGTCGGCGTCGATACCCGCGCGACGGTGGATGACCTGATCGGGCCGCCCTCGGTCTCGGGGATGGTGGGCGATGGCGATTACTACTACGTCCGCTCGCGCAAGCGCACCTACATGATGCTGCGCCCGCAGGTGATCGAGCGCGAGGTGCTGGCGATCTCGTTCAACGATGACGACACCATCGCCAATATCGAGAGATTCGGGCTGGAGGACGGACAGATCGTGCCGCTCTCGCGCCGGGTGACAGACAGCTCGGTGGTCAAGAACGGCTTCTTGCGGCAGGTGCTCAGCAATATCGGCGCGCTCAACCCCGAGCAACTGTTCGGCGAATAGCGCGGCGCGCGCCGCATTGTCTTGGAGATGTCACGCGCCGGGTGCATGAGGTGTCGCCGAGGATCGAGCGACCGCGTGGAGACGGTGACATGAGGGAGATCCGGCAGGGGCGCTACGTGGCTCGGCTGGCGCGCGGTCCCGGGGACGTCGCCCGCGCCCAGGCGCTGCGCGCCGAGGCGTTTCTGGGAACTGCCGGAGGCTGCGACGCCGATGCCCATGACGCGGCGTGCCTGCACCTGCTGGTCGAGGAGGCGCGGGGCGGGCGGCTGGTGTGCTGTTTCCGGGTGCTGCTGCTGGAGGACGGGGCCGGGATTGCGCGCAGCTATTCGGCGCAATTCTATGAATTGTCGGCGCTGGCGGCGTTCGAGGGGCGGATGGCCGAGATGGGGCGATTCTGCATCCGGCCCGGTCTGACCGATCCGGACATCCTGCGCGTGGCGTGGGCGGCGATGACGCGGCTGGTGGACGAGCACGGGGTGGCGATGCTGTTTGGCTGTTCGTCTTTCAAGGGGGTGGAGACGGCCCCGTATCTCGATGCCTTTGCGGTGCTGGGGGCGCGGCACCTGGCGCCGCGGCGGTGGTGGCCGCGGGTCAAGGCGCCCGCCGTGTTCCGCTTTGCCGAGCGATTGAAACGGCACAAGCCCGATCCCAGGCAGGCGATGCGGCATATGCCGCCCTTGCTGCGAACCTACCTGATGATGGGCGGCTGGGTGAGCGATCACGCGGTGATCGACCGGCAGATGGACACGCTGCACGTCTTTACCGGGGTCGAGATCGGTGCAATTCCGGCGGCGCGGGCGCGGCTGCTGCGGGCGCTGGCGGGGTGAGGCTTGACTGTGGCGGGGCCGCGGGATAGCCCGCGCGCATGGCCCGTGCCCCGCTTTTGCAACTCACCGATATCTCGCTCACTTTTGGCGGCGCACCGCTGTTCGCCGACCTGTCGCTGGTGGTGCAGCCCGGCGACCGGGTGGCATTGGTGGGGCGGAACGGATCGGGAAAATCGACGCTGATGAAGGTGATGGCCGGGCTGGTGGAGCCCGACCGGGGCGTGCGCGTCGTCTCGCCGGGCGTGAGCGTGGGCTACATGGAGCAGGAACCGGCGATGACCGGCTTTGCCACGCTGGGTGATTTCGCGGCGAGCGCGCTGGCGCCGGGCGAGGAATACCGGGTGGAGATGGCGGGCGAGGGGCTGAAATTCGACCCCGCGCGGCCGGTCGAGACCGCCTCGGGCGGGGAACGGCGGCGCGCGGCGCTGGCCAAGCTGATGGCCGAGGCGCCGGAGCTGATGCTGCTCGACGAGCCAACCAACCATCTCGACATCGAGGCGATCGGCTGGCTGGAAGAGCAGTTGAAGGCCACGCGAAAGGGCTTTGTTCTCATCAGCCACGACCGCGCTTTCCTGCGTGAGCTTAGCCGTGCAACTCTATGGATTGACAGGGGAATGACGCGGCGGCAGGAGCGGGGATTCGCGCATTTCGAGGAATGGCGTGACAAGGTCTGGGAGGAAGAGGACCAGCAGCGCCACAAGCTCGACCGCAAGATCAAGGCCGAGGCCCGCTGGGCCGTCGAGGGCATCAGCGCGCGGCGCAAGCGCAACCAGGGACGGGTGCGCGCGTTGCAGGCGCTGCGCGAGGAGCGGCGCAACCAGATCAAGCGACAGGGCACGGCGGCAATGGCGCTGGAGAGTGGCCCGAACTCCGGTCGCAAGGTGATCGAAGCCAAGGATATTTCAAAAGCTTACGATGACAAGCTCATCTTGAGGCCGTTCAGCCTGCGGATCATGCGGGGCGAGCGCGTGGCGTTTGTCGGGCCCAATGGCGTGGGCAAGACGACGCTCTTGAAGATGCTGATGGGCGAGGTGGCCCCCGACAGCGGCACGGTCACGCATGGCACCAACCTGGTGCCGGCGGTGTTCGACCAGGCGCGTGCGCGGCTCGACCCCGAGATGACGCTGTGGGAGAGCCTGACGGGTGACTCGGAGATGCGTGTCGCAGGCCAGGCGGACCAGGTGCTGGTGCGTGGGCAGCCGCGCCACGTGGTCGGGTATCTCAAGGATTTCCTGTTCGACGAGCGACAGGCACGCGCGCCGGTCAAGTCATTGTCGGGTGGGGAAAAAGCGCGGCTCTTGCTGGCGCGGATCATGGCGCGGGAGAGCAACGTGCTGGTGCTCGACGAGCCGACCAACGATCTCGATATCGAGACGCTGGATTTGTTGCAGGAATTGCTCGACGATTACGCGGGGACCGTTCTGCTGGTGAGCCACGACCGCGATTTCCTCGACCGGGTGGCGAGCACCACCATCGCCATGGAGGGCGACGGCCGCGCAACCGCCTATGCCGGTGGCTGGAGCGATTATCGCGCGCAACGCGGTGGCGCGAAGAGAAGCGATGAAACTGCGAAAAAAAGCGCGAAAACAACGCAGAAGAGCGCGGAGTTGAAGCAGGAAGTCAAGCCTGTACGGCTGAGCTTTACCGAGGCGCACCGGCTGGAGGAGTTGCCCGGGCAGATCGAGCGGCTGGAGGCGGAGATCGCCAAGCTGGAGGTGCTGTTGGCCGATCCCGATCTCTATAGTCGCGAGCCGGTCAAGTTCCGCCGCGCGACCGAGGCGCTGACCGCGCGGCAAAAGGCGCTGGCCGAGGCCGAGGAGGAGTGGCTGTCGCTCGCCGAGAAGGCTGAGGCAACGGGCTGATTTTTTCGCTGTAGCCCGGGCGGTTGCGCGGATATGCTCGGGCGCATGAGCAGTTCGGATCGCAGCCTGCACGACAGTGTCCGCCTCCTCTACGAGGGGCGCTCGAAACGCGCGACGCGGTTTCGCTATGCGCTCTTGGTGTTCGACGTGGCGAGCATCGTATTCTTTCTCGCCACGGCGACGCTGCCGCTGACACCCGCGATACTGGTGGCGGACATTCTGGTGGCGGCGGTGATCGGGGTCGACTTCCTGTGCCGGTTATGGATCGCGGAGAACCGACTGCGCCACCTGCGGCAGTTTTACGTGCTGGTCGATGTCCTGGTGCTCGCCTCGCTGCTGGCGGTGCCGGTGCTGGGGCAGGGATGGGCGGTGTTACGGCTGCTCAGGGCGCTGCGGTTGGTGCATTCCTATCACCTGCTGCGCGACCTGCGGCGCGACTGGCGGTTCTTTCGCCTGCACGAGGACGCGATCCTCGCCGCGGTCAACCTGCTGGTGTTTATCTTTGCCATGACAGCATTGGTGCACCTGCTGCGCGGCGGGCGGGAGCCGGGGCTGAACACTTACGTAGACGCGCTCTATTTCACGGTGACGACGCTGACGACGACGGGGTACGGCGACATCCTGATGGACAGCGGGACTGGCCGGCTGCTGGCGGTGGGGATCATGATCGTGGGTGTGGGGCTGTTCCTGCGGCTGGCGCGGACCATTTTCGTGCCCGCCAAGGTGCGCCACAAGTGCCCGGAATGCGGGCTGTTGAAGCACGACCCCGACGCAATCCATTGCAAGCATTGCGGCATCGAGCTGAAGATCGAGACGGAAGGCGCGCAGTAGGGCAGGCGGGATGTCTCGGGATATCCTGGGGGTCAGGCCCGGGGAGGACGGGGCTTGGCGCGGCGGCCTTCGGCCTTGAATCCGCGCCGGGACCAGACGGCAACGTCCGCTCAAGGCCGATACCACCCCCGCGCCCCGCCGCCTCAGACCGACAGCCGCGCCCCGTGTGCGCCGCGCTCGCGGTAGGGGGTGGTCTGGTAGTGCGCGCGGTAGCATTTTGAGAAATGCGACGGTGAGGCGAAGCCGCAGGCAAGCGCCACGTTGATCACCGTCATGTCGGTCTGCATCAACAGGTTGCGCGCCTTTTGCAGCCGCAGTTCCATGTAATAGCGCTTGGGGCTGCGGCTGAGGTAACGGCGGAACAGGCGTTCGAGCTGGCGGGTGGACATGCCCACCTCGCGGGCGAGGATCGAGGGGCTGATCGGTTCCTCGATATTGCTCTCCATCATCTGGATGACCTGGCTGAGCTTGGGGTGGCGGACGCCGATTCGGGTGGGCACCGAGAGGCGCTGGGTGTCCTGGTCGGTGCGGATCGAGGAATAGATCTGCTGGTCGGCCACCGCGTTGGCGAGCTTTTCGCCATGCTCGGCGGCGATCAGGCTGAGCATCAGGTCGATCGAGGCGGTGCCGCCTGCCGTTGTCATGCGGTTGCCGTCGATCATGAAGATCGACTTGGTCAGCGTCACCTCTTCGAATTCCTCGAGAAAGGCATCGTGATTCTCCCAGTGGATGGTGGCGCGCTTGCCGTCGAGCAGCCCGGCGCGCGCCATCACGTAGGACGCGGTGCACAGCCCGCCGATGCGCAACCCGCGGCGCGCCTCGCGGCGCAGCCAGTTGAGCATCCGCTTGGTGGCGGTCTTCTGGACATCGACCCCGCCGCACAGGACCAGCACATCCTCTCGTTTCAGTTCGGAGAGCGGGAAATCGACGTGGAAGCGCACGCCGTTGGAGCAGGTCACGACATCGTCGGTGTCGCCGGTCAAGGCCCATGTGTAAAGCTCTGCGCCGGCCATGCGGTTGGCGATGCGCAGGCATTCCAGCGCGCCAGCAAAGCTCAGGAGCGTGAACGAGTCAAGCAGCACGAACACGAAGCGTGTTGGCGCCCTTGGCACATCCACCTTGACTGTCACGGCATCTGACATCGGGCCCCCTCTTGCGCTCCGTCCCAGCGTCACTGTCACCAAAACGTCGCGATTCACAAGCCAAACACGCACATTCGTGTCGCATTTTGACCGATTCCGCGGCTGGCCTCTGCGCGTCCGGTGGATTATAGAGATGTCCGATCAAATGAGAAAGCGGAGACCGAAGATGACGGAATGGCAGAAAACCGGCTGGCGCGCGAAAGAGCGGGTGCAGATGCCGGATTATCCCGATGCCGGGGCGCTCGCCCGCGTCGAGGATCGTCTGCGCCAGTATCCGCCGCTGGTCTTTGCCGGGGAGGCGCGGCGCCTCAAGCGCGCGCTTGGGGCGGCGTCGCGAGGCGAGGCGTTCCTGTTGCAGGGCGGCGATTGCGCCGAGGCGTTCGACCAGTTCTCGGCGGATGCGATCCGCGACACGTTCAAGGTGATGCTGCAGATGGCGATGGTGCTGACCTATGGCGCCAAGGTGCCGGTGGTCAAGGTGGGACGCATGGCCGGGCAGTTTGCCAAGCCGCGCAGCGCGCCTACCGAGGTGGTGGAGGGTGTCGAGCTGCCCAGCTATCGCGGTGACATCGTCAACGAGCTGGCCTTTACCCCGGAGGCGCGCATCCCTGACCCGGCGAAGATGCTGCAGGCCTACACGCAGGCGGCGGCGACGCTGAACCTGTTGCGCGCGTTCTCCACTGGCGGCTACGCCGATATGCACCAGGTGCACCAGTGGACGCTGGGCTTCACCGAGAGCGAGAAGGCCGCGCGCTATCGCGAGATGGCCAGCCATATCGCCGACGCGCTCGACTTCATGAAGGCCGCGGGCGTGGACAGCGAGAGCGCGCACACGCTCAAGTCGGTGGATTTCTACACCTCGCACGAGGGGCTGTTGCTGGAATACGAGGAGGCGCTCACCCGTCTCGATTCGACCTCTGGCAAATGGCTGGCGGGGTCGGGACACATGCTGTGGATCGGCGACCGCACGCGCCAGCCCGACGGCGCGCATGTCGAATTCCTGCGCGGGGTGCTCAACCCGATCGGGCTGAAATGCGGGCCGACCATGACCTCGGACGATCTCAAGCGGCTGTTGGCCACGCTCAACCCCGAGAACGAGGCCGGGCGACTGACGCTGATCGCGCGGTTCGGCGCGGGCAAGGTGGGCGAGAACCTGCCGCGGCTCATCCGCACGGTCGAGGAGGAGGGCGCCAACGTGCTGTGGGTGTGCGATCCGATGCACGGCAACACGATCAAGTCGGCCACCGGCTACAAGACCCGGCCGTTCGACTCGGTGCTGCGCGAGGTGCAGGAATTCTTTGCCATCCACCGGGCGGAAGGAACCATCCCCGGCGGCGTGCATTTCGAGATGACCGGGCAGGACGTGACCGAATGCACCGGGGGGATGCGCGCGCTGAGCGAGGAGAGCCTGTCGGATCGCTACCACACCGCGTGTGATCCGCGGCTCAATGCGTCGCAATCGCTGGAGCTTGCGTTTCTCGTGGCCGAGGAGCTCAAGAGCCAGCGCGAGCGCATGGCCGAGGCGCAAGCCGTCTGATGCTCAGGTGACGAGCCGCAGGTGAGAGCGGTCGCGGGGCCCCGTCGGGGCCTGCGACCGTCCGCCTGCCAGCGTGCGCAGGGGCGGCGCGGCGCGGCGCGGCGCGGCGCCGGAGAGCGGCAGCGTCTCGGCATCCGCGATGCCGAAGCGGCGGGGCGTGCGCCCGCTGGCGCCGTCGGTCACGAGGCAGCCCAGCGCGCGCGAGATGTCGCCCAGGTCACTGCGTAGCGGCAGCAACATCAGCGTACCGCCGAGCGCGGGCCGCCCGATCCCGCGGCGCGCGCGCAGCGCGAAGCGCAGGACCGCCGGGCCGTCGAAGAGATCGACCAGCCGCAGGGCAAAGGCATCGCGGTCGCCCGGCTCGATGAAGGTGGCGAGCGGCATGCCGCGCACCTCCATGCCCATCAGGTCGTTGAGGTGCATTCCCGCCACCCGCAGCCGCACCATGCCGGGCGCGATGCGTTCGGCGATGAAGGCGCTGGAAATCAGCGGTTCGATGCCGCGCGGGTCGATATCGGCGCGCATGGGCACGTCGCCGCCGCGCCGGCACCGCTCCCAATGGGCGCGAAAGGCGCGCAGGTGCGCCTCGGTCTGCGCCTGTGTTTCGATTGTGTCGCCCTGCACCGGGCCCGGTTCCGTCGGATCATCCCACATGGTCCTAATCCCTCGTTGTGCGCCCCCGCACCGTCGATATGCGCCTGGGTGCCGCAGGCTTGCCTCAGCCTGGTGAAGCCGCGTTCTGCGCGCCGGACGATGCGTAAAGATTGCCACAATTCGCCGCGCATGTATCTAAAATTCGCGGTATCTGGTTAACCCTTGCGCGCCCGGATGCGCGGCTTGCCAGCCGGACGCGCAATGGCTAACACGGGGGCTGCACCGCCACGAGGGAGGCCCAAAGCCCCATGATCCGCTCGATGACCGCCTTTGCCACGCGCAGCGGACAGCATGGCCCGCGCGCAACGGTCTGGGAAATACGCGGCGTCAACGGCAAGGGGCTCGACCTGCGGCTGCGCCTGCCCGAAGGCGTCGAGGGGCTGGAGACGCGGCTTCGGTCGGCGGCTGCGAAGCGGCTCGCGCGCGGCAACGTGACGGTGGTGCTGCGGTTTCACGACATGGTCGAGGCGGGTGGGCTCTCGCTTGACGCGGGGGCGCTCGACGTGGCGCTGGCGGCGCTGGCCGAGACCGAGCGGCGCGCTGACGTGGCGGGGCTGACGCTCGCGCCCTCGACTGCGGCGCAAGTGCTGGCGCTGCGTGGCCTGCTGGAGACCGGCGGCGCGCCGGTGGCCGATGCGGCGGACGGCCCGGCGCTGGAGGCGGAATTCGACGCGCTGCTGGGCGATTTCGTGACGATGCGCGAGGCCGAGGGCGCGGCGCTAGGCCGGGTGATCGCGGATCAGCTCGACCGGATCGCGGCGCGGGTGACGCAGGCCGAGGACATGCTGGGCGCGCGCGCCGGGGCGATCGCCGAGGCGCATCGCGCGGCGCTGGCGCGGGTCACCGACCAGGCCGGGCAGGTGCCGCCCGAGCGGATCGCGCAGGAGCTGGCGCTGGTGGCCGTGCGGCTCGACGTGACCGAGGAAATCGACCGGCTGCGCGCCCATGTGGCGGCGGCGCGCGAGTTGCTGGCGCAGGGCTCGCCGGTGGGGCGAAAGCTCGATTTCCTGGCGCAGGAATTCATGCGCGAGGCCAACACGCTGTGTTCGAAGGCGCAGAACGCGGATCTCACGGCGGTGGGGCTCGATCTCAAGACGGTGATTGACCAGATGCGCGAGCAGATTCAGAACGTGGAATGAGCGGAGAGGGTGGATGGATATTTTTGGCAAGATGAAGCGGGGGGCCGCGCGATGAGCGAGCGGCGTGGGCTTCTGATCATCCTGTCCTCGCCCTCGGGCGCGGGCAAGTCGACGCTGTCGCAGCGGCTTTTGCAATGGGATCCGACGCTGAGCTTTTCGGTTTCGGCCACCACCCGCGCGCCGCGGGCGGGCGAGGAGGACGGGCGCGATTATCATTTCCTGTCGGAAGAGGCGTTCAAGCGGCAGGTGTCAGACGGCGGGATGCTGGAGCACGCGCATGTCTTCGGCAATTTCTACGGCTCGCCGCGCGCACCCGTACAGGCCTCGATCGACGCAGGAAACGACGTGCTTTTCGACATCGACTGGCAGGGTGCGCAGCAGATCAGAAACTCCGCGCTTGGCGGGCACACGCTGTCGATCTTTCTGCTGCCGCCCTCGATCCACGAGCTGCACCGCAGGCTGCAGGCGCGCGGCAAGGACGCGCCGGAGGTGATCGCGCGGCGGATGCAGAAGAGCTGGGACGAGATAAGCCATTGGGACAGCTACGATTTCGTGCTGGTCAATGACGACCTCGACGTCGCCGAGGCGCGACTCAGGACCATCATCGAGGCAACCCGCCTGCGCCGCACGCAACAGCCCTGGCTGACCGAACATGTGCGGCGGCTGCAAACCGAATTCGAGGAGACGCTATGACGCTCTATGCTCTGGACGGTGTCGCGCCCGAGGTGGCGGACGACACCTGGATCGCGCCGGATGCCAACGTGATCGGCCGCGTGGTCATCGAGGCGGGGGCGTCGGTCTGGTTCGGCTGCACGCTGCGGGGTGACAACGAGGAAATCCGCGTGGGCAGGGGCAGCAACGTGCAGGAAAACTGCGTGATGCACACCGACATGGGCTATCCGCTCACGATCGGGGCGGGCTGCACCATCGGGCACAAGGCGATGCTGCACGGCTGCACCATCGGCGAGAACAGCCTGATCGGCATGGGGGCCACCGTGCTCAACGGCGCGGTGATCGGGCGCGATTGCCTGATCGGGGCGGGGGCGCTGGTGACGGAGGGCAAGGAAATCCCCGATGGCAGCCTCGTTGTGGGCGCGCCAGGGCGGGTGGTGCGCGGCCTCGATGCCGACGCCATCGCCGGGCTGCGCGCGAGTGCCGTGCATTACCAGGAGCGGATGCGCCGCTTTCGCGCCGGGCTGAGCGAGGTCTGAGCGGGGATGGAGGGCATCGTCTCGCTGCTCGCGGCGGTGCCACTCGCGGCGGTGCTCGTGGGGCCCGACGCACGCATTCTCGCGGCCAACGCGGCGGCGCGCGAGATGCTGGGGCAGGCCATCGAGGGGCGGCATTTCCTCACCGCCATGCGCCAGCCCGACCTGCGCGCGGCGATCGAGGCCACCGCCGGGGACGGCACGGTACGCAGTATCACCTACCAGGCCGCGAAGGACGGGCGCGACAGCACCTTTCGCGCCCACGTGGCGGCGGTGACGCTCGAGGAGGGCGCGGCGCCCGGCGTTCTGGTGTCGTTCGAGGACCTGACCGAGCGCGAGCAGGCGGCGCAGATGCGGCGCGATTTCGTCGCCAATGTGAGCCACGAATTGCGCACGCCGCTGACCTCGCTCATGGGATTCATCGAGACGTTGCAGGGGCCCGCGCGACGCGACGAGGCGGCGATGGACCGGTTTCTGGGCATCATGGCGCGCGAGGCGGCGCGGATGGAACGGCTGGTCCATGACCTGTTGTCGCTGAGCCGGGTCGAGGGCGAGGAGCGCGTGCGCCCGCGCGAGCCGGTCGACCTGGGTAGCGTGATGGGCACCGTGGTGACCATGCTGCGGCCGCTGGCGCGTGAACGGGGCTGCGCGCTGCGCTTTGAGCCGGGGGAGGCGTGCCTGGTGCCGGGTAATGCAGACCAGTTGCAGCAGGTGTTCACCAACCTCGTCGAGAACGCGATCAAGTATGGCGGGGACGACAACGAGGTGGAGATCACGCTGGCGGCGCATCCCAACGATGTGACGCTGCGGGGGCCCGCCATCGCCGCGACGGTGCGCGACCGCGGCCCCGGGATCGACCCGCTGCATATCCCGCGCCTGACCGAGCGGTTCTATCGCGTGGACACACACCGCTCTCGCGAGATGGGGGGCACGGGGCTGGGCCTTGCCATCGTCAAGCACATCGTCAACCGCCACCGCGGGCGCCTGCGCATCGCGTCCGAGCCGGGGCAGGGCAGCACGTTTTCCGTGATCCTGCCGCGCTGGACCGGGTAACGGGCGGGCATGGCGCCCGGCGCAACATGATGTCATAATCCTGTTGCAAAAGTTTAGCATTCCTGTTGCCCAAGACAGCTAGCACGGGCACCGAGCCGCGCGTGACCGCGCAACCCATATCACCCCCGGGGCCCACCACGGGCGGGGCCCGGCGGAGGAGAGTCAGAGACCATGAACGAAAAACATATCGTGTCCTCGTTTGACCGCGATCTGGAGGCCATCCAGGCGCAGATCATGAAGATGGGCGGGATGGTCGAGCGGGCCATCGCAGATGCGGCGCGGTCACTCGAGACCCGCGACGAGGAGTTGGCCGAGGAGGTGCGCCGCGCCGACGCGGCGATCGACGCGCTGGAAGAGAAGATCAACGAGGAGGCCGCGCTTCTGATCGCGCGGCGCGCGCCAGCGGCGAGCGACCTGCGGCTGGTGCTGACCGTGATCAAGATTTCCGCCAGCCTCGAGCGGATCGGCGACTATGCCAAGAACATCGCCAAGCGCACCGCCGTGCTGACCTCTATGACGCAGGTCAACGGCTCTCCGGCGGCGCTGCGGCGGATGGCGCGCGAGGTCGAGGAGATGCTGCGCGACGTGCTCGACGCCTATATCCAGCGCGACGCCGGGGTGGCCGAGGACGTGATCGCGCGCGACGAGGACGTCGACCAGATGTACAACGCCATCTTCCGCGAGTTCCTGACCTTCATGATGGAGGACGCGCGCAACATCACGCCCTGCATGCACCTGCATTTCATCGCCAAGAACACCGAGCGGATGGGCGATCTGGTTACCTCGGTGGCCGAGCAGGTGATCTACCTCGTCACCGGCGAGATGCCCGACGAGCCGCGCCCCAAGGGCGACAAGACCTCCACCGACCCCTCGATCTCTCCGGTGTCGTGAGGGGAGGACCGGGCCATGTCCACCGAACAACCCACCGTGCTTCTGGTCGAGGATGAGCCGGCGCAGCGCGAGGTGCTGGGCTACAACCTGGAGGCCGACGGCTTTCGCGTGGTGACCGCCGGGAATGGCGAAGAGGCGCTGATGATGGTGGCCGAGGCGCCGCCGGATATCATCGTGCTCGACTGGATGATGCCCAATGTCTCGGGGATCGAGGTGTGCCGGCAGCTCAAGACCCGGTCGGAGACGCGGGGCATCCCGATCATCATGCTGTCGGCGCGCTCGGAAGAGGTGGACCGGGTGCGCGGGCTGGAGACCGGGGCGGATGACTACGTCATCAAGCCCTATTCGCTGGTCGAGCTGATGGCGCGGGTGCGCGCGCAGCTACGCCGGACGCGGCCCGCGAGCATCGGCGAGCGGCTGGAATACGAGGATATCGTGCTCGACGCCGAGACCCACCGCGTGACGCGCAGCGAGAAGCCGCTCAAGCTCGGCCCGACCGAGTTTCGCCTGCTCGCCACCTTCATGGAGAAGCCCGGGCGCGTGTGGTCGCGCGAGCAGTTGCTCGACCGGGTCTGGGGGCGCGACATCTACGTGGATACGCGCACCGTGGACGTGCATATCGGGCGGCTGCGCAAGGCATTGTGCCAGCATGGCGGTGACGATCCGCTGCGCACGGTGCGCGGTGCGGGCTACGCGCTCGGCTGAGCGGGTTCAGCGCGGCAGCCCGTCCTCGTCGTCCGCCTGACCGGCGAGCCAGTCGCGGAAGGCCGTGAGGGCGGCATCCTGCGCGCGGCGCTCTGGCCAGACGAGGTAATAGGCCCCACGCATGGTGACCGGCCCGCCGCAGGGCGCCACGAGCCGCCCGGTGGCCAACTCTTGTTCCACGAGGTAATCTGGCAGGAGCGCCACCCCCATCCCGTGCAGCGCCATCTGCATGATTGTTGCGAACTGGTCATGAATCGTGCCGCCGATGGGGACGCCAGTGATGCCGTGGGCCGCGAACCAGTCGGCCCAGGCGTCGGGGCGCGTCCCAATATGCAGGAGCGGCAGGCGCAGCAGGTCGCGCGGGCCGCGGACGGCGCGTTGGCGTGAGAGGAACTCTGGCGTGGCCACCTCCACCATCGCCTCGTGCCGGAGCCGCAGCGTGCCCGTTCCCGGCCAGTCTGGTTTACCAAAATGTAGCGCGGCATCAAATGGTTCCGACGCGAAGTTGAACTTATCAAGTCGGGTGGAAAGGTTGATCGTGACCTCCGGGTGACGGTGCGCGAAATCCGGCAGGCGCGGCACCAGCCAGCGCATCCCGAAGGTGGGCAGGATCGCGAGGCTGAGCGTGCCGCCCGCGGCATTGACCGATAGCCGCATCGTCGCCTGCGCGATCTGTTCCAGCGCACCGCGCACGCGGGCGGCGTAGTCGGCGGCCTCGGGCGTCAGGCGCACGCCGCGCCCCTCGCGCGTCAGGATCGGGTGGCCGATGAAGTCTTCCAGCGTTTTCAATTGCCTGCTGACGGCGCTCTGCGTCAGCGACAGCTCCGCGGCCGCCGCCGTGGCACTGCCGAGACGATCGAGCGCCTCTAGCGCGCGCAAGGACGCGATGGAGGGCAGGCTGCGGCGGGGGAGGGGCATGACGCTACTCTTTCTTGCGAAAAACTCATGGGTTCATGTGAAAATATCGGTATTCGCCCGCGTTTGACCAGTCTATCCTTGCAGTGGTCTGACCGAAATGTTGAGGATAGTGCCATGAACGCCCCCACCACCCCGCTCCGTGCCAAGGACGCGCCCGACCTGGGCAGTTTCGACTGGGCCGATCCACTGCGGCTCGACGATCAACTCTCGAATGAGGAGCGCATGATCGCCGCCAGCGCGCGCGAGTTCGCCCAAGGTGTGCTGCAACCGCGGGTGATCGACGCCTATCGTGAAGAGCGGGTGGAGCCGGAGATTTTCCGGGAAATGGGCGAGATGGGCCTGTTGGGCACCACCATCCCCGAGGAATATGGTGGGCTGGGCACGAATTACGTGAGCTATGGCCTCGTCGCGCGCGAGATCGAGCGCGTCGATTCAGGCTATCGGTCGATGATGAGCGTGCAGAGCTCGCTCGTGATGTACCCGATCTACGCCTATGGCAGCGAGGACCAGCGCCGCAAATACTTGCCCGGCCTCGCAAGCGGCGAGCTGATCGGCTGTTTCGGCCTGACCGAGCCGGACGCGGGCAGCGATCCGGCGGCGATGAAGACCCGCGCGGAGAAGATCGATGGCGGCTATCGCCTGACCGGCACCAAGATGTGGATTTCCAACAGTCCGATCGCCGATGTGTTTGTCGTCTGGGCAAAATCAGACGCCCATGACGGACGCATCCGCGGCTTTGTGCTGGACAAGGGCATGGCCGGTCTCAGCGCCCCCAAGGTGGGCGGCAAGCTGAGCTTGCGCGCGTCGGTGACCGGCGAGATCGTAATGGACGGCGTCGAGGTCGGCGAGGAGGCGCTTTTGCCCAACGTGCAGGGGCTCAAGGGGCCGTTTGGCTGTCTCAACCGGGCGCGCTATGGCATCGCGTGGGGGGTGATGGGTGCGGCCGAGTTTTGCTGGCATGCCGCGCGCCAATACGGGCTCGACCGGCGGCAATTCAACCGGCCGCTGGCGCAGACGCAGCTTTTCCAGCTCAAGCTCGCCAACATGCAGACCGAGATCGCGCTGGGAACCGAAGCGGCGCTGCGGGTCGGGCGGCTGATGGACGAGGCGAAGGCCGCACCAGAGATGATCAGCCTCATCAAGCGCAACAATTGCGGCAAGGCGTTGGAGATCGCGCGCCACGCCCGCGACATGCATGGCGGCAACGGCATTTCCGAGGAATTCCAGGTCATTCGCCACATGGTCAACCTCGAGACGGTCAACACCTACGAGGGCACGCATGATGTGCACGCGCTCATTCTCGGGCGGGCGCAGACCGGGCTCCAGGCGTTTTTCTGAACATGAATGACAGGGCGTAATCCTCTGGAAAGAAAAGGCAAGACAGAGCCAGAGTCCCTCTGGAGCGCAAGCGCCGAAGAGCGCTTCGCCGCCCCCGATCTTCAGGGCGAGCGCAGCGCCGATCTCGCCATCATCGGCGGGGGCTATACCGGGCTGTCGGCGGCGCTGGCGGCGGCGGAGCAGGGGGCCGAGGTGGTGCTGCTGGAGGCCGAGCGCGTGGGCCACGGCGGCTCGGGGCGCAACGTGGGCCTCGTCAATGCCGGGCTGTGGCTGCCACCCGATGCGGTGGCGGCGCGGCTGGGCGAGGGGCCTGGCGAGGCGCTCAACGCCACGCTGGCGGCAGCCCCGACCCGCGTCTTTGACCTGATCGCGCAGCACGCCATCGCCTGCGAGCCGCAGAGGGCGGGCACGCTCCACCTGGCGCATGCGCCGGGCGGCCTAAAGGATCTGCGCCGCCGCGCGGAACAGGCGCAGGCGCGGGGGGCGCCGGTCACGCTTCTGGACGGGGACGAGACCGCGCGGCGCACGGGATCGGAGCAATTTCACGGCGCGCTGCACGATCCGCGCGCGGGCACGATTCAGCCGCTGTCCTATGCGCGCGGCCTGGCCCGCGCCGCCGCTGGCGCGGGCGCGCGCATTTTCGAGCAGAGCGCGGTGGTCGCCGCCGAGCATCACGGTGGGCAATGGACGCTGCGCACCGATGGCGGCAAGCTGCGGGCGCGCCGTTTGCTGCTGGCAACCAACGCCTATCACCGGCCCGCCGAGGGCACGCGCGTGCCGGACCTGCCGGTGGTGCAGTTCTTTCAGATCGCCACCGCGCCGCTGGGCGACAACATGGCCGGAGACATCCTGCCGGGCGGCGAGGGGTGCTGGGATACCGGCACGGTGATGACCTCGCTCAGGCGCGATGCGGCGGGGCGGGTGATCCTGGGCGGGATGGGCGCGGGCGGGCAGACCCACGAGGGCTGGGCCCGGCGCAAGCTGGCGCATCTGCTGCCCCGGCTGGCCGATGCGCCGCTGGAGCATGTCTGGTCCGGGCGCATCGCGATGACCGGCGACCACCTGCCGCGTATCCTGCGGCTGGGGCCGGGGGCGCTGGCGGTGTTCGGCTATTCGGGGCGCGGCATCGCACCGGGCACCGTGTTCGGAGAGGCCGCCGCCAGGGCGCTGCTGGCGGGCGACGAGGCGGGGCTGCCGGTGCCGTGCGTGGACAGCCATGCCGAGGCGCTGGCGGCGCTACGCACGCTCGGCTTCGAGATGGCGGCGCGGATGGTGCACCTAGTTTCCGCGCGGCTCTGACATTTTCGCACAAGTCGTGTGACATCCGGAACGTTTTCCGCACTGGTGCAGGGTCTATATCCGCCATCAGTAATCAGGAGCGGCGGAATGACCCAAATAGACAGGCCCGGGCGCAGTGCCCGGTTTACCCAAGGCAATCTCTTTCGCCACGTCACGGTGATGTCGCTCACGTCGAGCCTCGGCATCGCCGCGATCTTTGCCGTGGACCTGATGGACGTGATGTTCATCGCGATGCTGGGCCAGAGCGAACTTGCGGCGGCGGCGGGCTATGCCGGGGTGGTGATGTTCTTTGCCAGCGCGCTGAATATCGGCCTGTCTATCGCCACGGGCGCGCTGGTGGCGCGAGGCTTGGGCAAGGACGACCCGCACCTCGCCGCCGAGCACGCGGCAAGCACCGCCGTCATCGCGCTGGGATTTGGTGCGTTGGTGCCGCTGCTGACACTGCCGCTGCTGGAGCCGATCCTCGGGTTCCTCGGTGCGGGCGGTCGCGAGGCGGAGCTGGCGGCGGGCTATCTGTGGATCATCCTGCCGAGCACGGCGCTGTCGGGGTTGGCGATGGTGGCGGTCGCGGCTCTGCGTGCACATGGCGACGCGCAGGGTGCGATGGTGCCGTCGCTGCTTGGTGCCGCGGTCAACGGCGTGGCGGACCCGATCCTCATCTTCGCGGTGGGACTGGGGCTTGACGGGGCGGCGATGGCCACGGTGCTGGCGCGGCTCGCGACTGCCGTGCTGGCGCTCGCGGTGGCGCAAAGCCGCCACCGCGCGTTCTGCTGGCCGCGCCCGGAATGCCTGCGCCGGGATCTGCGCGACGCGCTGGGGATCGCGTTACCGGCGATGATGACGACCGTCGCGACGCCCGTGGGCACCGCCATCGTTACCCGCGAGATGGCGAAATACGGCTCGGACGCGGTGGCGGGGATGGCGGTCATCAACCGGATGATGCCGTTCGTTTCGTCGGTGATTTTCGGGCTGTCGGGGGCGCTGGGCCCGATATTCGCGCAGAATTTCGGGGCAGGGCGCATGGACCGGGTGCTGGGCACGTTCCGCGAAGGGCTGCGGTTCCTGGCGCTCTACATGCTGGTGGCCTGTGTCTTACTGGTATCACTGCGCGCACCGGTGGCCGACCTTTTCGGGGCGACGGGGCAGATGCGCGAGCTGCTCTACCTGTTCATGGGACCGCTGGCACCGGCGATGACCCTCAACGGCATCCTGTTCGTGTCGAACGCGGCATTCAACAATCTCGGCCATCCGGGCTATTCCACGGCGCTCAACTGGGGGCGGCACACGGCCGGCACCTGGCCGTTTGCGGTGGGCTTCGGCGCGATCTTCGGGGCGGAAGGCGTGCTCATCGGGCAGGCGCTGGGCGGCGCGGTCTTTGCCGCCGGCGGCGCGTGGCTGGCACTACGGGTGATCGAGGCCCCGTGCCGCGACCCGCTCGGCGCGCATTACACATGTCCCGATCAGAGGATGCAGGTGATCGCGGGGCGCAGCTATCGCTGACGGGGGAGATGTCTGTGGGTACCTGAGGTCATATCCATAACGCGCATAATCAGTATTATGTTAAATAACATGGGGTGTATCCCCTCTGCATACGTATCGACTCTCACGGAGGATTCGTGAGATGAAGTGTGTATGTCAGAAGATCACCTCACTGAGAGCGCGTGGGCGCGCGGCGCACGCGATTTTAAGCTCGCGACAAAGACCTTCCGCTTTTGGGTCCCGGAAGCGGGGGGCACTGCTGTGATTGGAGCTTTTGATGGCGCACTGGCCGCTATTTTTTTCTTTGGTTTTGCGTTTGCTGTTTGGCTTGGCGCGACAGCTTCAGCCCCTATTAGGGAACGTCTGAAAAACCTGCGACTTTCTGCCTAATCTGATAGGTTTGGGGCGTCCGCCAGAGGAGTCCTGCCGATGCCGAAACAGCCCGCCTTTCCCAGCCTGCGTGATGCGATGAAGAAGAAGGT
>NZ_PVWS01000023.1:0-53847 GCF_004126395.1 Roseovarius sp. A46
GGCTGCCGGTTTTGGGGGCGAGGGTACTTTTCAACCACTAACGGTGCCATCACCGAAGACATCGTACTTCAGTACCTGGAACAGCACATCGCTGATCCTACCGGCGCCAGCCGGTAGTCGTTCAGTATACGTCCGCACCCTTCGCAGAGGCCTTGGGAAAGGTCTGTCCGGGAAGGGGAGCGTAGGCTACCACCCGATCTGTCCAGCATAGTCCTGTGGGCTGCAAAATGATTGAATCCATGGCCAACTAAAACGCAAAAGTTGATCTGCCGGGCAAGCTGGTTCATACTTTAAACCATTATGTCAAACTTAAGGTTGTAGCGAGCATCGCCGTTTTCTTTTCATACATCCGCATCCTAGATGCGACAGCGCGATAGGGGGAAAACTTGGCAGGTGTGCTTGATCGGCTGGCCTGTTTTCCTCGATGTCAGAAGATTCCGTTGACCTTGGAAAGACAGCGCGATGCGAGTGAACCGGTGCAGGTAAACACCGCGCAGTCTGGGCTTCCGATTTCGTGATCCTCATGAATAACGTCCGACGCCTGAAGCAATCTGTCACCTGTCCGTCAAAGTTGGTGACGGCCTGTTTCAGACCAATGAGGATTGCGACAGTAACACTTGCACTCGGTATGGCGGTCCCCGGTCATGCGGAGACCTTGCGAGTGGGCATTTACGAAAACGCGCCGAAGATATTCCGCGATGCAGAAGGTGAGCCCTCGGGCTTCTGGCCTGAGCTCACCCTCGCCATCCTCCAGGATCTTGGTCACCAAGTCGTTTGGGTGGATTGCCAATGGGCCGAATGCCTTGAACTGCTTGAGCTCGGCGAGATCGACTTAATGCCCGATGTGGCTCACTCAGAGGAAAGGGACGCCCGGTTCAAACTTGTCGACCATCCGGCCCTTTACGCATGGTCTTCAATCCTGGTCGGCGACTCGGTGTCCGTGAATACGATCGAAGATCTGAATGGTCTGCGGATCGCGGTTGTCGAGGACAGCATTCAGGGGGAAGTCCTTCTGAATCGACTTCGTACCGACCTCGACCAAGCGCGTATGATCGAAGTCGGTTCCATGGACGAAACGGTGCAGCGGCTGTCGTCCGGTGAGGCCGATGCGGCGATAGTCAACAGCTTCTTCGCCAGACAGCCTCGGAGGAGGGAGGATATTCGCGTCGCTCCGATCCCGTTTGACGTCTCAACATTGCACTTCGCATTGTCGCCCCAAAGTGCCGACCTACTCTTGAAAGCGCTGAACTTGGCGATTTACGAGCAGCAAACAACCCCCGGCTCGGCTTTCAGGAATGCCGAAAGGCGCTGGATCACTCAGCAAGCCCCGGCGCTTCCAGAGTGGTTCCATACGGCGGTCGCGGCTGTCATAGTGGTTCTGTTGCTCTCCTTTGGAATGATCGTCGCCTTACGTCGTACGGTCAAACTCCGCACGGCGCGCCTGGAGGACTCGGTCACCTCCCTGAAGGCCGAAATCGCTCAGCGCAAAAATGCCGAGGCGAAGGTTATGGAAGCTCAGCGAATTGAGGCGCTCGGGCGACTCGTCGGCGGAGTTGCTCATGATTTCAACAACATGTTGGCTGTCATCATGGGCAATCTCGACATGCTCCGCGACGAAATTCGGAACGCGCGGGCTTTCCGCCTGCTCGAAGATGCGATCAGGGCGTCGGAACGCGGAGCGAGCCTGACAAAGCAGCTTCTCTCTTTCGGGCGCCGCGCCTCGCTCAAGCCTGAAGTCCTCGATATCAGCGCCACGATGCCGGACGTGCACCGGATCGTCAGTCGTGTCCTGCCCGAGAGCATACAGGTCGAGAATGATCAAGCCGAAGGCACTTTGAAGACCTGCGTCGATCCGGCCCAGTTCGAATCCGCGCTCCTGAACCTCGCACTCAACGCGCGCGATGCGATGCCGAACGGCGGCCGTTTGACGATCGAAACCACCGCGAGAAGGCTGGATAGCGACAGCATCGAAGTCCTTGAGGCTGATCTCGAACCGGGCCGATATGTCGTCGTGAGCGTCTCTGATACCGGCCACGGGATGCCCCCTGAGGTGCGTGAGAAGGCTGTCGAGCCATTCTTTACGACGAAGGAGGTCGGCGCGGGCTCTGGCATGGGCCTGGCCATGGTTCACGGCTTCATGAAGCAGTCGAATGGAGGCCTGCGTATCCTGACCGAGCCGGGCGCAGGAACCACTGTCGAACTGTACTTCAAGCAAACCGACATCCAATCGTCGGCCCCCAGCGCACAGGAAGCGGCACCGCAAACCACCGCATCCGGTCGGATCCTGATGGTTGAGGACGACGAGTACGTCCGTAACACGCTCCTAATGCAGCTGGAGAACATGGGTTACCAGGTGACTGCGGTCGAAAACGGTCAGGCAGCTCTGGAGCGGCTGACTTCCGGCTTGGAATTCGATCTACTTTTGACGGACGTGGTGATGCCAGGCCCTTTACAGGGGCCCGGTCTCGCGGACCGCGTGCGGGAAAGGTTTCCCGATCTTCCTGTCATTCTCATGTCCGGTTACGCAGAGCTGGAGGATGCGGGAGGAAGTGGTCCGAGGCGAGACTATCTTCTGCTCCCAAAACCTGTACGTGCCAAAGACTTGAGAGAGGTGCTGGCATCCAAGCTGGCCGCGAAGGGCTGACTATCGTCTTTCGTTTTCCAGATATCAAGTCGGCAGGTTCAGACCGGAAGCGGCACACTGATGAACGGCGTGTTCTGAGTGGGATTATCTTCATCAATCGCAATGGGTTGCGGTTACGCGAATCGGGAAGGCTTTGGTGCGGAGGGCGTAGGTCGTTCGCTACCATTTAGCTGAAAGCCAGCCGAACGAAATTTGTCGTTCGGAAGGTTAGCTGGTATGATTGAGAGGCCTCTGTATTCTTCCGTCTCCTTGGAATAGTGGAAATCTCGGGCGCAGTTTGGGGTGGCTCGTGGATGGGGCACGCTGCGGTTTGGGGGAAGGCTTCGTCTGCCGCCAACAACAAATATTGGAGAGACGATGGCGGAGCAGATGCGACGTAGCGACGAAACCGAGCCACGGATCGGCTCATGGCTCGCTGGAATATTTCTACTATTTTCAGTCCCTTGGATCATTATTGGTGACCTGCTTGTGGCGAGTATCGGCGATGTGGCCGATCTCGAGCTGGTGCAAACCCTTAAGGGTCTGCTGTTCGTCTTCATCTGCGCGGCCCTGGCCAAATATTTCGGCGATCGCTTCCATGCCCAGCTTCTCGGATATTACCGTCGGGAAAGGCGTCTTCGGGAACACCTCGTTCGCGCAGAGTACGTCGGCGAGATCGCAAGCTGGGAACAGGACTTGGGTGATGGACGCACGTTCTGCAGTGAGAACTGCGACGTGCTGTTCGGCACGTCCATCGCTGCCACAGAAAGCTTTGAGGACGTGTTGCGTGCTCACATCCATCCCGATGACGGGGACCGTGTTGCGCAGTTGCGCGCTGACTGGTGGCGCGACGGAGGGACTCTGGAACTGGAATACCGTCTCGCAGACCCTCAAGGGCTGACCAAGTGGATTGAGGAGCGTGCCGAGTTTGTAGGAGATGAAGATGGAAAAATCCGCTACGCCGTCGGCACGATCCGCGACATTTCGAAACTCAAGACGGCCAAGGCCGCAAGAGACGCGGCCGAAGCGCGGGCCGAGCGCCGCGAGGCGCTGGTGCGCATGGCAGCGGAAAAGGCGAATTTCGGCGGCTGGCGCTATGAACTTGGTGATGAGCACGAGATATGGTCCGATGGGACGGCGCATATCCGCGGCCTTCCGCCCGATATAAAAATTTCGCCGGCAGCGGCTGTGGAGTACTACGCCGCTGGAGATAGTGACCGCATGCGACGTCTCTTCGACGCCTGCATCAAGAACGGCGAAGCCTTCGATGACATCTTCAGGATGAACACCGCCGATGGTCGCCAGATAACCGTCCGAACGCTTGGGGAACCCCAATTCGACGAAAC
Organism: Roseovarius sp. A46; assembly: GCF_004126395.1. Lineage (NCBI taxonomy): Bacteria > Pseudomonadati > Pseudomonadota > Alphaproteobacteria > Rhodobacterales > Roseobacteraceae > Roseovarius > Roseovarius sp. A46. Next base: position 3,970 of record NZ_PVWS01000023.1, read on the forward strand.
AGGCAAACTTGTCGCCGTGCAGGGTGCGATCCAGGATGTCACAGAGCTCGTGTCGGCTCGAGAGGAGGCTGATCGCCGGAACGCTCAGTTGCAGAGCGTGCTCGCCTCGATCGGGGACGGTTTTGTTACACTGGACACTGCTGGGACCGTCACCTTCATCAATCGTCGTGGCAGTGAGTTGTTCGGTTTGGAACCGAGTCACGTGCAGGGCAGGAACTTTTGGGATATTTTCCCTGCGGCCCGCGGCTCGAGTTTCGAACACAAGTGCCTGGAAGCAATCGAAACAGGAGAGAGCCGATCGTCGGTCGAGTACGTGTCTGCCCTTTCACGGTGGCTGGATGTGAATGTCCACCCGACACCAGGTGGGTTGGCGATCTATTTTCGCGATGACAGCGAAAAACAGCATGCACGCCAATGGCTTAAATTGCTGGAATCTGCAGTCCAAAGCGTGGACGACATCCTGACCGTGGTGAAGGTCGGAACGGGTGAATGGGACGAGCAAGAAGTCATCTACGCGAATAACACCACGGAGAAGCAGCTCGGCTACAATTCCGAGGAACTGATCGGCCAGTCACCCTGGTTCTTCGTTGACATCGAACGTTCCGGGCGGGCTGTGTCAGAACTGCAGCGTGCCATCAGCGCCGGCACGTCAGCCACTGCTGAGGTATTCGTGAACGCCAAGTCGGGTGGGGGAAGGTGGTTCGAAGCGCACACCAGCCCGATTCAAGATCGCAATGGGCAGATCGCGTACCGGGTTGCAGTGCTCCGCGATGTTACGGACCGCAAGCGTTATGAAGAACGTATTCTCGAGAGCGAAGAGCGCTTCCGCCTGATTAGCCGCGCCAGTAGCGATGTGATTTGGGATTGGGACATCGCGACCGGCCTTTTCTGGCTCAGCGACAACTACGAGGAGGTTTTTGGCTTCGATATCAGCGATGAACCTCAGACATTCGATGCCTCGATTGCCCGCATTCATCCAGACGATCGAGAGCGGGTACGTAACAGTCTTTTTGATGCCATCCAGAGTGATCTGTCGACCTGGAGTGCCGAGTACAGGGTGAGAAATGCGCAAGCCGGCTACTCGATCGTGGAGGACCGCGCGTTCATCATTCGCAACTCGGAGGGACAGGCCCTACGCATGGTGGCTGGCATGACAGATGTGACGGAATTGCGAGAATTGGATGAGAAACTCCGAGCTTCTCAAAAGCTTGAAGCCATCGGTCACCTGACGGGAGGCGTGGCGCATGATTTCAATAACTTGCTGACCATCATCCTTGGCAATTCCGAATTGCTGATTGATAGCGTGACCGATCCGGGCCAGGAAAGAATGGCCAATGCGATCCTCAATGCCGCCGAGAGGGGAGCCTACCTGACGGATGGCCTGCTGGCCTTCTCACGGCGCCAACCGCTGGAGCCGGTGCCGGTCGACGTCAACGAACTCATCCTGCGGTCGGAATCCCTGTTGAGACAGGGGGTCGAAGAGGGGATCACATTACGTTTTGCCCTGGAGGCCGAGGATGCTGTCGTGCTCATTGATCCGGCACGGTTACAGAGCGCAATCCTGAACCTGGTGATCAACAGTCGTCATGCCATCGGGGAGCGCGGCACGATCACCGTGGAAACCTCGACCCGCATCTTTGACGACACGTCGGAAGTCGAGGCCGCAGACCTTGCAGCCGGGCGCTACCTCGCTATTTCTGTCACAGATGATGGGATCGGCATGACCAGGGATGTACAACAGCGGGCGTTCGACCCGTTCTTCACGACAAAGCCTGCAGGGAAGGGCACTGGCCTAGGTCTCAGCTCGACCTACGGGTTCGTGAAGCAGTCCGGGGGCGAGGCGAGGATTTACTCGGAAATCGGTGAAGGAACGACCGTAAACATCTACTTGCCGCTGGCGAACGAAGAGACGGATGCCGTCTCTCCGCCCTCCCAGAAGGATGTTCCCCCGGGGCGCGGAGAGCACATTCTGATCGTGGAGGATGATCCCGACCTGCGTCAACACGCCGAGGCCCAGATTCGGGCTCTTGGGTATCGCGTTTCGGTAGCCGAGAATGCCGATGAGGCTCTGGCTTTGCTGGAACAGGACCCGAGTGTCGATTTGCTGTTCACCGACGTGATCATGCCGGGCAGCATGCATGGCGCAGAGCTGGCCCGTACGGCGAGGGCCGCTTACCCGGATCTAAAGGTTCTCTATACGTCTGGCTATACGAAGAATGTGACCCTGCACAAAGGCCGACTGGACGAGAATGTCGAGCTCCTGCCAAAACCCTATCGCCGCGAAGACCTTGCGCGGCGCCTGCGAGAGCAGTTGGATGCTTAGCTCGTAGAGTCGCTGCCGATACCGCGGTGGCTTGGCAACGCCAACCATTCTCTGCAACCGCTGCGTGCGCGCTTCAGCGGGCGCGCGGCGGGAGAGTGCCGTTGACGCCAGAGAGAAGACGCGTCTTTGAACTGCGCTGGCGAATACGTGCACCCTATTCCAAGGGATATGGTGCTGTTGGCTCATACGCCTATATCAATTTGGGGGATTTTGAGTATACTTTTGGCTAGGTTTTGCTGCGCTACTTAACAGGAGCCGCTCGTGCTACGGCCAAAGGTCCTGGTGTTGGATGATGAGGATGAAATCACCTCATTGCTGGATCATGCCCTGTCCCGAGACGGGTATGACGTAAGCACTGTCAGAACGATCTCCGGGTTCCGGGACAAGCAAGCCGACGAAGCGTTCGACATCTACATCATCGACCTTGGGCTACCCGACGGCAACGGTATGTCCTTGATTCAAGAGCTGTCGCGAAACCCGGCTTGTGGTGTCATTATCTTGAGTGGGCGCACAGCGGACACCGATCGTATCGTTGGCCTCGAGATTGGTGCTGACGATTATATCCAAAAACCGTTTCCGATGCGCGAGCTGGCAGCGCGCGTGCGCGCCGTCTTGCGCCGAACGCAGAAAAATAAGACAGCCCAGGACGAAGTCGGCCCGGCCTCGGGTAATGCGACGGACACAGAAAACGCCATCGCGTTCGATGGATACAGACTTGACCTTGGGGCCCGGCTTCTATTCGCGCCAGATGGCAATGAGATCGAACTGACCACAGCAGAGTTCAATTTGCTCGTTGCACTTCTGAACCGGCGCGGGCAGGTTCTTGATCGTGACCAGTTGATGAACGCGATCAAGGGACGCGACTGGGAGGTTTATGATCGCGCCGTCGATAGCATTGTGAGCCGATTGAGACGCAAGCTGCCGGTGCCCGAAGGCCGGTCCCACTACATCCGAACGGTGCACGGAATCGGATACGCATTCTCCCTCCCTTCCAACGGTCACAGCGGCTGTTCATGAATATCAGCTTCTTCACCCCCGTCCTTAGCGCGGCGAAGTGCCGGGTTGATCCAGACATTTCTTGACTTGAACCCGACTTTAACGGCAGAGTATGCACATAGGAGTTACTCAATGTCATTGAAGCAAGCGATCGCCATCGTTGTAATGACGACTATGCCAAGCGTAGTTACGGCGCAGGCAGTCGGAGAGGCGCTTGATGTTGAGCAAACAGCTACGATCACCCGTGACGGGCAGGAAAATGCTCTTCAGCAAGGTCAGTCCATAAATTTGGGTGATGTCATCAGGACGGGCTCTTCCGGACAGGTCCAGTTGAGGTTTCGAGACGAAACGAAGATTGCAATCGGCTCAAGCTCCGAACTTGTGATCGAAACGATCCTGTTCGACAGTTCGGATACGGCAAGCAATTTTACCGTCAATGCGGTACAGGGCGCGTTTCGTTTTTTCAGTGGGAACAGCGACAAATCCGCTTATGCCATCCGTACTCCCAACGCGACGATGGGCATCCGAGGAACTGTCTTCGATTTCACGGTTTCCCCTTGAAACGTCTTCTCGTTGTCGGTCGGGTACGGCTTCATTACCCCTAGGCGTCTGCCATGTCCGCAACGGGAAGAATGCGGGTCGGAAGCTGTAGCCCACGCTGCTCAGCGGTCGATACCAATAGTGCCGTGCGAAACACTTGGCGAACGCGAGGAGCAAGTCGCTTGGCGATCCGCCCAGCACGACCGATGCCCCGAGGTCCGACATTGAGATCGAATGGCGTGAGCGCTGTTGCTTCTCGCAACGTGCCAAAGATAGCAGCAATGGGAATGATTTCGAGCAGGTCGCGGTGTGTGTAGGCCGAGCTTTCAACGAGGGTCTTGATGTAGGTGCCGATCCGGAAGAGGTCGGCGTCCTTCTGTGCCTCGTCCTTGTAGAGGCTGGTTTCTCTCAGAGCTGCGTAGACACGCAAACATCCCGAGAAAGACGAAATGAGCGACCAGCCGGGGGCCGAGCGGATCGTATCGTCCCAATCGATGATGCAGACACTGCCATCGTTGCGCCGCGCGGCGTTCTGGGAAATCAGGTCGCAGTGGTTGACGGTCGGCTCAAATGCGTCGATGCGGGCCGCGAGCGTTGCCAGGACATCCCCATGGGCGTCGAGATTAAGACGCAGGTTCCGCAGATCCTCGGTCTCTAAATGCATCAAGATATTGTTCACCGCATTGCCGTCGGAATCGTTTGCCAGCGCCTTGAAATGCTCGAGGACGTCCATCGCGCTCACATCTGGAATCGCCTCCAGGGCTGCTGTGTCTCGGGAGAATATGCCCTGTGCCCGACCGTAAACTTTCAAAAGCTCAGCCGTCCCGACCATTCCAATTCCTGCATCTTCGAAGAGAAACAGCCCCTCCTCGGGACATGAGGCAATCAGTGCGGGCGCAGATGGCCCAAGAGTCTTGGAAAGCGTGGCGTGCATTCGGTCGGCGCCGGGCCGAACGAACGCGTTCGCCTTCAGTATGCAGGGTTGACCCGTCATGTCGGTGACACGCCAGACTGTTGACCAGGGGCGAACCGATTCGGTCGACTTGAGTGTAATTCCTTGCTCAGAACACCACTCCATCGCCCGGCTTCCGGTGGCACCGCGCCAATACTTACCCTCGGATTTTACCGAAACGTGATCCAGTAGCACTTGTTTCACCCCTATTGTTTCCAACCAGAGCGGCCACAGCGAGACAAGGTTGCTCAACGCTTTCTTCTTATTGGAGAATCGGGCAGTTTTAGGGTTTGCTTGCGAAAAGTTAGCGCGGCTCTCGCAAAAATTCGACATATTTTTTTGGCAGAAACCCGTGTGTTCAGAGGAGTGCGGTTCGTTCAATCGGCCTGGGTGAAGGAGTTTCGAGATGTCCGGTAGCAGCAAGTCCGAAGAGGGTGACGACAAGGTTGATGGGACTGCTTCCGGAGACACGATGAACGTCGGTTTTACCGACGTTCAGGGCGATGAGATCACCGATGGCAGCGACCTCATCTACGGGTATGGCGGAGACGACGAGGTCTTTGGCGGCGGTGGTGACGATACGATCTACGGGGATCGTGGGGATCTTCCCGACCAGTCCAGCAAGAGCGGCAAGTCCAGCAAGTCAGGGGAAGTGTTGAACGTTCCTGGCGACGACCTGCTATACGGCGATGCCGGGAATGACGAGATTTACGGTGACCAGGGTGAGGATACGCTCTATGGCGGCTCCGGCAACGACAAGTTGTTCGGCAACGCGGACAACGATACCATGTCGGGCGGTCAGGGCAATGACACGCTGACAGGCGGTCAGGGCAACGATACGTTCATCTACAACAGTGGTGATGGGTCGGACACGATCACGGATTTCCTGGATCAGACCGGGTCCACTGACGACGGTGACCAGACCAATAACAACTTCGTGGATCTGAGTGGCTTCTATAACGAGACCACGCTGCAGGCCGTGAACGATGCCGACACTGACCCTTCGAACGATTTCGGCTCTGCGCTGGGTATGCTGCGGGCGGATGCCGAAGACGGTGTTGTTGACGGAACGATTGATGGAGTCGACTATTCAGGCGAGATCGGAGATATCGATCTCACCATCGAGGATGGCGGAACACCGGTAGACCCGGACGAGTTCACTTTTGACAACACCAATGTCCCATGCTTCGTGGCGGGGACGCAAATCGCAACCATCGGCGGTCTGGTATCGGTCGAGAACCTGCAGGTGGGCGACAAGGTAATCAGCCGCGACAATGGCATACAGGAGATCCGCTGGATCGGCTCCCGCCAAGTGGATGGTGTTGATAACATGGCCCCGGTGAAAATTGATCCCGGGGCTCTAAATGGCAACGAGAGCGCTGTTTGGCTGTCGCCAAACCACCGGGTCCTTCTGAATGGCGCCAATCTAGACATGCTGTTTGCGACAAGCGAAGCCCTGGTAGCTGTGAAACACCTTGTGAGTCGTGAAGGTATCAGGACAGTCACTTGCAAAAAGGTCCACTACTACCATCTTCTCTTCGACAATCATGAGGTGATATTGTCGAATGGCATCTGGACAGAGAGCTTTCACCCTGGGCAGCAAGGCGTCAATGCATTCGATGAGGAAGTGCGGCAGGAGCTTGCCTATCTTTTCCTGGAGCTATTTGAAGAATCGGGCCTCGATGTTTACGGAGATACTGCACGGACGGTTCTGAAAGGATATGAAGTTCGTCTGCTGGGAAGGTAGTTTCATGGACGAGTGTGATCATGCTCACGTACGGAACCAAAATTCAAACGAGCCCTGACGGAAAGAGTATTGCCGTTCAGGATTTGATGATAGGACAAGGGGTCTTTAATCCGTTTTCGGATGGCAAGGATGAGATAATTGATATTCTGGCGCGCAAAGTATTGCTTCATGAAACTACTGAAGAATTGCATCCGGTAGAGATAGCCAGAGACACCTTTGCTCCCGGAATGCCCTGCCGTCCTCTTATAGTTTCAAGGAGACAGAAAATCATGTGTTGCCCCCCATCGCAGTTCAAGAAGCGCCGCCGTGAGGTCGAATTGGTGGAAGCCGTGTCTTTGCCGGACTGCAAACCGTTGACAAGGAAGGAAGTCACGTATTTTGCGATCTTTTTCGCAAAATCGAGATTGATCGTGGCAAACGGATCGTTGTGTGCAACGTTCTCAGCTGACGTGTTTCAGAGTCCGCAGTAACCTTGACGGTAGGGTGTGCTTTGACCGGCAGCATTCCGATGGAAAGATCGCTTGAAATAGCAATGGTCTGCTCGTCCTCGTTAACCTGGTTTGATGACAGGAAAAAAGTGGGGGAAGCGGCGTAATCGTCCTCTCGCAAAGAGGGCATTGGCTTGACTGGTTTTGGTAGTTCGTTTGCAATGTGCGGGCGTTGTCAAGTATCCAGGCGCTTCGCGATATCTCCCGCAGTTTCGCGGTAATAAGTATTGGAAAGAATGCGCAGATCCCGGTGGCCACTGATCTTCGCCAGCGTCAGTACATCCACTTTCCTGGAAAGCTTGGTCAACGCATGGGCCCGGCTGTCGTGGAAGGTCAGCCCCTCGACCTGGGCCTTGTCCTTGATCTTTCGGAACAGGACATCGAGCTGCTGCGAGGATAGCCCGAAGACCGGATCGCGTTTCGGGAGGGCGCGCAGCAGCGCGACCGCCGCCTTGCTCATCGGGACATCCCGGGGGTATCCGTTCTTGGTTTTCGCAAGATGGGCAACCCGGGTATCCAGATCCAGATGATCCCAGGTCAGCCCCACGATCTCCCCCGCCCTCATCGCTGTCTCACAGGCGAATCGGAAAGCATGAAATGTCCGGGCCGTGAGGGTAGACAGATCATCGCCCGCGACACGGGCCATGCGTTCGATTTCATGATCGGATGGAAGCCTGTCACGGGGGGCCGGTTCCGCAGGCTTGCGAACCCCCTTCATGGGGTTGTCTCGCATCAAGCCCCATTCCTCCCGTGCCTGACGCAGGACGGAGCTCAGGAGCCCCATTTCACGCCGTACAGAGCCGGGTGCCACGTCACGCAACCGGGCATCTCTCCAGGCAGCGACGTCGCGTGCTTCCATGTCGCCCAGGCGAAGGTGGCCGATCTCACGCGCCATGCGCTGAAGACGTATCTCTTCCCAGCGGTGACCACGCTTTTGGGGGGACACCTCTCGCGCATATCGGTCGAACAGGCTGGACAGGCTCATCGCCGCCGCGATCTTGCCGCTGTTGATGATCTGGTACTCTTCCCGAGCGGCCCAGTCCTTGGCTTCCTGCTTGGACGGGAACACCATGGACTTGCGAACGCCTCGGCGCGCTACCTGTGCTCGCCAGCCTTTGGTGTGTTTCGTGATGGAGGCCATTTTTACGCACGTGGGTAATTTGTGCGTAAAAGGATGCGCGATTTTACGCACACATGACAAGCCGCGATATTCAGAGATTCAGGTACATACACTGATTTTGAATGGTTTTATCCGTTTATGATCGTGTATGGATGAAACGGGTGGTGCCCAGGAGAGGACTCGAACCTCCACGGCCTTGCGGCCACTGGCACCTGAAGCCAGCGCGTCTACCAATTCCGCCACCTGGGCAGGTGTCGTGCCGCCGGCATTTAGACGCAGCCCGACCGGGTGTCAACGGCGATTTCGCGCGATTTGGCCCGCAGGCGTTATCGTCTTGTCGGGCGGGCGCGGCGACGTTAGGAAAGAGGGGATCATGCGCAGCCCGGAGGCCCCTATGTCCAAGCTCGTCACCATCTATGGCGGATCAGGTTTCGTAGGACGCTATATTGCGCGGCGCATGGCGTCTGCGGGCTGGCGGGTGCGGGTTGCCGTGCGCCGTCCCAACGAGGCGATGCATGTCAAGCCCTACGGCGTGCCCGGGCAGGTGGAGCCGGTGTTCTGCAACATCCGTGACGATGCCAGTGTGCGCGCAGTGATGCTGGGCGCGGATGCTGTGGTCAATTGCGTGGGCACCTTCGACCGTGGCGGGCGCAATAATTTCCACGCGGTACAGGACGAGGGCGCGACGCGGATCGCGCGCATCGCCGCCGAGCAGGGCGTGGCACAGCTCGTCCACCTCTCGGCCATCGGCGCGAGCGCCAATTCGGCAAGCATCTACGCACGCACCAAGGCCGCCGGAGAGGCCGGTATCGCTGCACATTTTCCGCAGGCGGTGATCCTGCGGCCCTCGGTCATCTTCGGGGCGGAGGACCAGTTCTTTAACCGGTTCGCGGGGATGGCGCGGTTGTCGCCGGTGATCCCGGTCGTCGGAAGCGACACGCGGTTTCAGCCTGTCAATGTGGATGACGTCGCGCACGCGGCGGCCAAGGCTGCCATGGGCGCGGTGGAGCCGGGCATTTACGAGCTGGGCGGGCCCGAGGTGGCCACGTTCCGCGAGCTGATGAAGATGATGCTTGGGGTTATACGCCGGCGCCGTCTGATCGTCGGAATCCCGTTCGGGATCGCGTCAGTTATGGCGGCGGTGATGGAATTCGTGGAAACGATCACGTTCGGCTTCGTGCCGCCGCAGATCACGCGCGACCAGGTGCGCAGCCTGCGGGTGGACAACGTAGTGAGCGTGGGCGCGCGGACCTTCGCCGATTTAGGGATCGATCCGGTGGCACCCGAGGCGGTTCTGCCCGATTACCTGTGGCGGTTCCGGCCTGCGGGCCAATACGAGGCAATCCACGAATCCGCCAGCAATTTCAAGGCGTAACGCTCCTCAACCATAAGTGAGGGCTAGCAGCACCACGCCGAGTGCAACCCGGTAGATCACGTATGGCGTGAAGCTCACCCGGTCGAGAAAGCGCATCATCACGCACAGCGCGCACCACGCCGCGGCGAAAGCGAACAGCGCGGCGAACGCTGCGCGACCGAGCAGATCAAGCCCGGCATCGGCCTGCGCGAGGTCGATGGCCAGCACTGCTCCGGTGGCGAGCGTTGCCGGGATGGACATGAGCATCGACAGCCGCGTGGCGTCGCGGCGCTCGAGCCCGATGGCGCGCGCGCCGGTGATGGTGATGCCAGAGCGAGACACGCCGGGGATGAGCGCCAGCGCTTGCCACAGCCCCATGATAAGCGCGCGGCGAATGGTCCAGTCAGGTGCGTGCAGGGTTTGCGGGGCGACCCGGTCGATCCACCACAGGAGGATGCCGAAGACGATCATCGTCCAGCCGATCACGCGGGTGTCGCGCAGTGCGTCTTCCCAGCCCATGATCACGATAACAGCCCCCGTGATCACCAGCGGTACCGTGCCGAGCAGAAGGTTGCGGGCCAGTCGTGCGTCAGTGCTTTGACGTCTGCCGCGCAGGAGGTCGGCGAGACCACGCCCGGCGGCGGAGGATTCGGCGTGGAAATAGGCGATCACGGCGAGAATCGAGCCCAGATGCACCGCCACGTCGAGAGCGACATCCTCTTCGCCGCTGCCGTTGACCTGGTGCAGAAGCGCGAGATGCGCCGAGGACGAAATAGGCAGGAATTCGGTGACGCCCTGGATGATCGCGAGCAGAAAGAGCGAAAACAGCGTCATCGAACGGGTCCCGGGCCAGCCTGCGGCCCGTATAAGCGCCTGAGTTTCAATGACAACCCGAATAATATATCCGAATCGGACCTAAAAGTGTTAAGAATCGCCTCCAGAACCGAGCGGTGGCGTTATATTTCTTAATATATGTCAGCAATACTGCCTTTTCATGCTTTGGCATATGGTATAAAAGGGCGCTCTCAGAATTCCGGGAGGTGAAGACGTGGCGAAGCAACCCATGCTGAAATTCGTGTCGATCGGGCGGGATATGCCTGAGAAGCGGACGGCAGAGGCGCGCAGGCAGGATTTCCATGAGATCTATGCCGAATTCGCCGATGCGAAGGCGAAGGAGCAGGCCGGGCGGTGCAGTCAGTGCGGCGTGCCCTATTGCCAGACGCATTGCCCGCTGCACAACAACATCCCCGACTGGCTGCGCCTCACCGCCGAGGGGCGGTTGAAAGAAGCGTATGAACTCAGCCAGTTGACCAACACCTTCCCGGAGATTTGCGGACGCATCTGCCCGCAGGACCGGCTGTGCGAAGGCAATTGCGTGATCGAGCAGGCGGGCCACGGGACCGTCACCATCGGCGCGGTGGAGAAGTACATCACCGACACCGCGTGGGAGGAAGGCTGGGTCGAACCCATCTCTCCCACCTCTGAACGTGTTGAATCCGTTGGGATAATCGGCTCCGGCCCTGGTGGGCTCGCGGCTGCCGACGTGCTGCGGCGCGCGGGCGTGCAGGTCACGATCTATGACCGCGCCGACCGCGCGGGTGGGCTGATGACCTATGGCATCCCCAGCTTCAAGCTGGAGAAGGACGTGGTGATGCGCCGGATCGAACAGCTTGAACAGGGTGGCGCGGAATTCGTGCTGAACTGCGATGTCGGGACGGACATAAGCTTTGACGAAATTCGCAATAAACACAACGCGGTACTGATCGCCACCGGGGTTTACAAGAGCCGCGATCTGGATGGTCCGGGCGCAGTGGCGCAGGGCATCGTGCGGGCCATCGACTACCTGACGGCGAGCAATCGGGTGAGCTTTGGCGACAGCGTGCCGGAGTTCGACAGCGGCGAGCTGAATGCCGAGGGGAAACAAGTAGTTGTGGTTGGCGGTGGCGATACCGCAATGGATTGTGTGCGCACCGCCGTGCGGCAGGGCGCGAAATCAGTCATCTGCCTCTACCGTCGCGACCGTGACAACATGCCCGGAAGTCAACGTGAAGTGGCCAATGCCGAGGAAGAAGGCGTGGTTTTTGAATGGCTTAGCGCGCCTGTGGGTTTCGCGGGCGACCCGGTGAACGCGGTGCGGGTGCAGAAGATGCGCCTTGGCGCGCCGGACGCGACGGGCCGCCAAAGCCCCGAGCCGATCGAGGGCGCGGTCGAGGATGCGCCCGCCGACTTGGTCATCAAGGCGCTGGGGTTCGAACCTGAAGACCTGCCAACCCTTTGGAATCAAAAGGAATTGGAGGTCACACGCTGGGGCACGGTCAAGGCCGAGTTCACCACCGGGCGCACCGCTCTGGACGGCGTTTACGCGGTGGGCGACATCGTGCGCGGCGCGAGCCTCGTGGTCTGGGCGATCCGCGATGGGCGCGACGCGGCGGCCGCGATCCTCGACGATCTGCGCCCCGCGCAGGCCATTGCGGCGGAATGAACCTGTAGGTTCACGCCGCGAACCGCAAGGTTCGAGGCGGGTGCGTGACGGTGCTGCAACGGATTGGTGAGGATGCAGGACCGGTTCCAAAAAGGACAGGACAAGTGACCCAAATGGGTGAAGCCAGGAAACCAGAGTCGGACGAATTGACAGGGCGTTGCCTCTGTGGGGCCGTAAAGGTCACGGTTCGGTCCCATGCTGCGGCCATCAGCGCCTGTCACTGTTCCATGTGCCGCCGCTGGAGCGGCGCGGCGATGTGGGTGCTGGAGGCACCGGTTGACGCGGTCGAGGTGACGGGTCCGGTGCAGCGCTATCGCTCGTCGTCATTCGCCGAGCGCGCATGGTGCGCGGAGTGCGGCACGCAGCTCTGGATCAGGGACGATGACGGGCCATACGAATTGATGCCGGGGCTGTTCGACGGTGCGCGGGGGCTGCCCCTGTCGCACGAGATATACGTGGACCAGGCGTTTGCCAGCGTCGTGCTGGCGGGCGGGCACAAGCGCATGACGCGGGCCGAGTACGAGGCGTCGGAACGGTCGGTGCCGGACGGGTCCTAGAGTGGAATTAAACGGATGCGCCCCGGCGCAGGATGAGGAGTAATCGCGATGTCGGATTTCGATAGCAACTGGGCAGCCAAGGAAGAGTCCAAGCGCGACTGGCTGGCCGAGCATGGCATGTATGCCCATGAGGAGGAGCATTCGTCCTGCGGCGTGGGCCTTGTCGTCAGCATCGACGGCAAACCCTCGCGCAAGGTGGTGCAGGCGGGGATCGACGCGCTGAAGGCGATCTGGCACCGCGGCGCGGTGGATGCCGACGGCAAGACCGGCGACGGCGCGGGTATCCATGTGCAGATCCCGGTGCCGTTCTTTTATGACCAGATCCGGCGCACCGGGCACGAGCCGAACGAGAACCGGCTGGTAGCGGTGGGGCAGGTGTTCCTGCCGCGCACGGATTTTGGCGCGCAGGAGCGCTGCCGGACCATCGTGGAGACCGAGGTGCTGCGGATGGGGCACACGATCTATGGCTGGCGGCATGTGCCGGTCGATGTCTCCTGCTTGGGCGAGAAGGCCAACGCGACGCGGCCCGAGATCGAGCAAATCCTGATATCGGACGCCAAGGGGCTGGATGAGGAGAGCTTTGAGCGTGAGCTGTATGTCATTCGCCGCCGGATCGAGAAGGCGGCGCAGGCGGCGGGCGTCGGCGCGCTCTATATTGCGAGCCTGTCGTGCCGCAGCATCATCTACAAGGGCATGATGCTGGCCGAGCAGGTGGCGGTGTTCTATCCCGACCTGATGGACGAGCGGTTCAGGAGCGCCTTCGCGATCTATCACCAGCGCTATTCGACCAACACGTTCCCGCAATGGTGGCTGGCGCAGCCGTTCCGGATGCTGGCGCATAATGGCGAGATCAACACGCTGAAGGGCAATCTAAACTGGATGAAGAGCCACGAGATCCGCATGGCGTCGTCGGCCTTTGGCGAGATGGCCGAGGATATCAAGCCGATCGTGGCGCAGGGATCGTCGGATAGCGCGGCGCTGGATGCCGTGTTCGAGGTGCTGGTGCGCGCGGGCCGCAAGGCGCCGATGGCCAAGACCATGCTGGTGCCGGAATCCTGGTCCAAGCAGGCCGAGGACCTGCCCGCGGCGTGGCGCGACATGTATTCCTACTGCAACAGCGTGATGGAGCCGTGGGACGGCCCTGCCGCGCTTGCCATGACCGACGGCCGCTGGGTCTGTGCCGGGCTCGACCGCAACGGGCTGCGGCCGATGCGCTATGTCGTGACCGGTGACGGGCTGCTGATCGCCGGGAGCGAGGCGGGCATGGTGCCGGTGGACGAATCGAGCGTGCGAGAGAAGGGCGCGCTTGGCCCCGGGCAGATGATCGCGGTGGACATGACCGAGGGCCGCCTGTTCCACGATGCCGAGATGAAGAACCGGCTGGCCGAAGCACAGCCGTTCGGCGAGTGGGTGGGCAAGATCAACGAGCTTGATGGGGTGCTTGCCCGCGTGACCGAGGCGCCGCTCTTTGAGGGGGGCGACCTGCGACGTCGGCAGATTGCGGCGGGCTACAGCATCGAGGAGATCGAATCGATCCTCGCGCCGATGGCCGAGGACGGCAAGGAGGCGATTGCCTCGATGGGCGATGACACGCCTGCCGCTGTTCTCTCGCGGCAATACCGCCCGCTGAGCCATTACTTCCGGCAGAATTTCAGCCAGGTGACCAACCCGGCGATTGATTCCCTGCGCGAATTCAGGGTGATGAGCCTCAAGACGCGGTTTGGCAATCTCAAGAACGTGCTTGACGAGTCGAGCGCGCAGACCGAGATCATCGTGTTGGAAAGCCCGTTCGTGGCCAATGCGCAGTGGCAGGAGATGATCCGCGCGTTCGATGCGGACGTGGCCGAGATCGACTGCACCTTTGCGCCCGGCACGGGGGCGTTGCAGGCGGGGCTGGAGCGTATCCGCGCCGAGGCCGAGGATGCCGTGCGGTCGGGGATCGGGCATATCGTGCTGAGCGATCACGGGCTGGGCGAGGCGCGCATCGGGATGCCGATGATCCTCGCGACATCCGCGGTGCATTCCCACCTGACGCGCAAGGGCCTGAGGACGTTTTGCAGCCTCAACGTGCGGTCGGCGGAGTGCATCGACCCGCATTATTTCGCCGTGCTGATCGGCGCGGGGGCGACCACGGTGAACCCCTACCTCGCCGAGGACACCATCGCTGATCGCAACCGCCGGGGCCTGATCGAGGGCAGCCTCACCGAGGCGGTGGCGCGCTATCGCGCGGCGATTGATCTGGGCATTCTCAAGATCATGTCGAAGATGGGGATTTCGGTGATGTCGTCGTACCGCGGCGGGCTGAATTTCGAGGCCGTGGGGCTGGGGCGCGCGATGTGCGCCGAGTATTTCCCGGGGCTGGTGAGCCGGATCAGCGGCATCGGCGTGAGCGGTATCCAGGCCAAGCTGGAGGAGGTGCATGGCCGCGCCTTCGGAGGCGGGCAGGATATCCTGCCGATCGGCGGCTTCTACAAGGCGCGCAAGTCGGGCGAGACCCATGCCTGGGGCGCGCAGACCATGCACATGATGCAGATGGCCTGCAACAAGGCGAGCTATGAGCTGTGGAAGCGGTATTCGGCCACGCTTCAGGCCAATCCGCCGATCCATCTGCGCGACCTGATGGCGATCAAGCCGATTGGCGAGGCGGTGCCGATCGAGGAGGTCGAGAGTGTCACCGCGATCCGCAAGCGGTTTGTCACGCCGGGGATGTCGTTGGGGGCGCTGAGCCCGGAGGCGCACAAGACGCTCAACATCGCGATGAACCGGATCGGCGCGCGCAGCGACAGTGGCGAGGGCGGCGAGGACCCGGCGCATTTCACGCCGGATGCCAATGGCGACAACCCCTCCGCCAAGATCAAGCAGGTGGCGTCTGGCCGGTTCGGCGTGACGGCGGAGTACCTCAACCATTGCGAGGAGCTGGAGATCAAGATCGCGCAGGGGGCCAAGCCCGGCGAGGGCGGGCAGCTACCTGGGATGAAGGTGACCAAGCTGATCGCGAGGCTGCGGCATTCGACGCCGGGGGTGACGCTGATCTCGCCGCCGCCGCATCACGATATCTATTCCATCGAGGACCTGGCGCAGCTCATCTATGACCTGAAGCAGATCAATCCGACTGTGAAGGTCACCGTGAAGCTGGTGGCGCAGTCGGGCGTGGGCACGATTGCCGCCGGGGTGGCCAAGGCCAAGGCCGACGTGATCCTGATCTCGGGACACAATGGCGGCACGGGCGCGAGCCCCGCCACCTCGATCAAGTATGCCGGGCTGCCGTGGGAGATGGGCCTGACCGAGGCGCACCAGGTGCTGAGCATGAACAACCTGCGGGGGCGGGTGACGCTCAGGACCGATGGTGGCCTGCGCACCGGGCGCGACATCGTGATGGCGGCGATGATGGGGGCCGAGGAATACGGCATCGGCACCGCCGCGCTGATCGCGATGGGCTGTATCATGGTGCGCCAGTGCCAGTCGAATACCTGCCCTGTGGGCGTCTGCACGCAGGACGAGGATTTGCGCGCCAAGTTCACCGGCACGGCGGACAAGGTGGTGAACCTCATCACCTTTTACGCGCAGGAGGTGCGGGAAATCCTGGCGAGCATCGGCGCGCGGTCGCTTGACGAGGTGATCGGGCGGGCGGACCTGCTGACGCAGGTGAGCCGCGGCTCGGCGCATCTGGACGACCTGGACCTCAACCCGATGCTTATCACCGTGGATGGGGCCAAGGACGTCCGCTATGACCGCACGCGCGCGCGCAACGAGGTGCCCGACACGCTGGATGCCGAGATCGTGCGCGATGCGGCGCGGTTCCTTGAGGATGGCGAGAAGATGCAGCTTCACTACACGGTGCAGAACACGCACCGGACGGTGGGCACGCGGGTCTCATCCCACATCGTGCGCCGCTTCGGGATGCGCAACAGCCTGCAACCCGACCACCTGACCGTGAAGCTGTCGGGCAGCGCGGGGCAGAGCCTGGGCGCGTTTGCCGCGCCGGGGCTGAAGATCGAGGTCAGCGGCGACGCCAACGATTACGTGGGCAAGGGCCTGTCGGGCGGCACCATCGTGGTGCGCCCACCGATGGCGAGCCCGCTGGTCGCGCACGAGAACACCATCATCGGCAACACGGTGCTCTATGGCGCGACCGCCGGATACCTGTTTGCGGCGGGGCGCGCGGGCGAGCGGTTTGCCGTGCGCAACTCGGGCGCGCACGTGGTGGTCGAGGGCTGCGGCAGCAATGGCTGCGAGTACATGACCGGCGGTGTGGCGGTGATCCTCGGCGAGATCGGGGCCAATTTCGGCGCCGGCATGACCGGCGGCATGGCCTATATCTATGATCCCGAGGATCGCGCGCCCGCGTTGGTCAACGGCGAGACGCTGGTCGCCTGCCCGGTGACTGAGCCGCACTGGCAGGACGAACTCAAGGGTCTGATCGAGCGGCACCTGGCCGAGACCGGATCGCGACGGGCGGCGGATATCCTGCAATACTGGGACCGCGAATTGCCGCGTTTCGTGCAGCTGTGCCCGAGGGAGATGCTCGACAAGATCGCGCATCCGCTGGGCGTGGAGCCGGAGGCGATCCCGGCGGAGTGAGGCGAGGCCCCGCGCGCGGGGCGCTTGCACCGCCCGGGTAAGGAGTATTTGCACCAGGAAGAGGCGGTGGGGCGTGTGCCCCGCCGCGCCGATCCGGGCATTTTTGCCGGTCAGGCCCCGCCGCCCGCGCCAAAGCGGTTTTGCCGGGCGCGGCGGGGCGCTATAGCTGGGCCATGGCGGGACGCAGGAAGAAAACGGCGAAGGGCAGGCGGCGGCGGGCGGCCCCGGTGGGGGTGTGGCGCTGGCTGCGGCGCTGGCTGTTGTGGTCCGCGCTCGTGGTGGTGGCGGCGTTCGTGCTGAGCCTGCTGGCCTATCGCTGGGTGGATCCGCCGGCGACGATCTATACCTGGCAGGAGGAACGGCGGCTGGGCGCGATTTCGCGCGAGCCGGTGCCGATGGCGCGGATCGCGCCGGTGATGGCGCGGTCGGCGGTGGCCGCCGAGGACGCCAATTTCTGCCTGCACTGGGGGTTCGACATGGGTGCGATTCGCGACGCCATCGCCGATGGCTCTGTGCGCGGGGCCTCGACCGTCAGCCAGCAGGTGGTCAAGAACGTGTGGCTGTGGCACGGGCGCAACTGGGCGCGCAAGGCGCTGGAGGCCGCGATCACGCCGCTGATGGAGGCGGCATGGCCCAAGCGGCGGGTGCTGGAGGTCTATCTCAACATCGCCGAGTTCGACGAGGGCGTGTTCGGGGTGGAGGCCGCGGCGCGGCATTATTTCGGCGTGGCGGCGGCGGACCTGAGCGCGGTGCAGGCGGCGCGGCTCGCCGCGGTGCTGCCCGATCCCAAGGGGCGCTCTGCCAGCCGTCCGTCGGCGGCGCTGCGGCAACGCGCGGCGGCGATCGTGGACGGGGCGGCGACCATCGCCCGCGACGGCCGCGCCGCCTGTTTCGAGGATTGAAACCCGCGCCGGAAGCGGGCATGGAAGGGGCTGTTTCCAATAGCAGAGGCACGCATCCGACATGGCCCGGCTCTACCACGTTCCGCTCTCGCCCTTCTGCCGCAAGGTGCGGCTGTGTCTTGCCGAGAAGCGGATCGAGTGCGAGCTGGTCGAGGAGTGGTACTGGGAGCAGGACGCCGATTTCCTGCGCCGCAACCCGGCCGGCAAGGTGCCGGTGCTGCGCATGGACGGGCGCACCCTGGCCGAGAGTGCCGCGATCTGCGAATATATCGAGGAGCGCCACCCCGAGCCGCCGCTGATGCCCAAGGGGGCCGAGGCGCGCTACGAGGTGCGGCGGCTGGTGGGGTGGTTTGACGACAAGTTCCACCACGAAGTGACGGCCAAGCTGCTTTACGAACGGGTCAACAAGAAGATCATGAAGCTGGGCTTTCCCGACAGCCGCAACGTCAAGGACGGGGCGCGGGCGGTCAAGTTTCACCTCGATTACATGGCGTGGCTGCTGGATCATCGGCGGTGGCTGGCCGGGGACGTGATGACGCTGGCGGATTTCGCCGCCGCCGCGCACCTGTCGTCGCTGGATTATATCTCGGACGTGGACTGGCACCGCTCGGAGGCGGTCAAGGACTGGTATGCCAAGATCAAGTCGCGCCCCGCGTTCCGGGGGATTCTCGCGGATCAGGTGCCGGGATTTCCGCCGCCGGCGCATTATGCCGACCTGGATTTCTAGAGCGGCCGGAGGGGCGCTGCCCCTCTTGGCCTGCGGCCAATTCACCCCGGGATATTGGGGGGCAAGATGAAGGCGGGGCTGAAAGAGAGACTGGTTGCACAGGCGGTGACCGAGGGGTTCGACGCCTGCCGGGTGTGCCGCCCGTGGGATGTGGGGCATGTGCCGGGGCGGCTGGCAGCATTTCTGGAGCGTGGCCATCATGGGCAGATGGGCTGGCTCGCCGAGCGCGCGCACTGGCGGGGGGCGCCGGATGTGCTCTGGCCCGAGGCGCGCAGCGTGATCGTTCTGGGCGAGAGCTATACGCCCGAGGGGGATGCGCTGGCGGGGCTGGAGCAGCGGGAGTGCGGCAACGTCTCGGTCTATGCGCGGGGGCGCGATTATCACGACACGGTCAAGAAGCGGCTGAAGCGGCTGGCGCGGTGGCTGATTGCCGAAGGTGGGGGCGAGGTGAAGGTGTTCGTCGATACAGCACCCGTGCCGGAAAAGCCGCTGGGACAGGCGGCGGGGCTGGGCTGGCAGGGCAAGCATACCAACCTGGTGAGCCGCGATCTGGGGAGCTGGTTCTTTATCGGGTCGGTGTTTACCACGCTGGACCTGGAGGCCGATCCGGCGGAGGTGGATCATTGCGGGTCGTGCCGGGCGTGTCTGGACGTGTGCCCGACGGATGCGTTTCCGGCGCCGTATCAACTGGATGCGCGGCGCTGCATTTCCTACCTGACGATCGAGCACAAGGGGCCGGTGGATGAAGCGTTGCGGCCGTTGCTGGGCAACCGCATCTATGGCTGCGACGATTGCCTGGCGGTGTGCCCGTGGAACAAGTTTGCCGTCGAGGCGCGGGAGGTGAAATACGCCGCGCGCGACGACCTGGTTGCGCCGAAGCTGGCGGAATTGGCGGTGCTGGACGATGCCGGGTTTCGGGAACGGTTCTCGGGCTCGCCCATCAAGCGGATCGGGCGGGACCGGTTCGTGCGCAACGTGCTCTATGCCATAGGTAATTCGGGCGATCCCGGCTTGCGGGAGGTGGCGCAGGGATTGTGCGAGGATGCGGACGCGGCGGTGGCGGACGCGGCGCGCTGGGCGGTGATGCGACTGTCCGATGACGCAAACGGGCTGGAATAGCCCGGCAGAGCCGTTACACCCCCTTCGGAAGGACGCGAGGCGGGAGAGCGGGCGCATGGCATTGCTATTGGGGGTGGATACGGGCGGCACCTATACCGATGCCGTGCTGTTGCGCGACGAGCGCGAGGTGGTGGCGAGTGCCAAGGCGCTGACCACGCGCCATGACCTGGCGATGGGGATCGGCCGCGCGGTGGCGGAGGTGTTGCGCGCAAGCGGCGCGCAGGCGGGCGAGATCGGGCTGGCGTCGCTGTCGACCACGCTGGCGACGAATGCGCTGGTCGAGGGGCAGGGCGGGCGTGCGGGGCTGATCTATATCGGGTTTCGCGAGGTGGACCTGGCGGCGCATGGGCTGGCCGAGGCGCTGGGGGGCGATCCGGCGCTGGTGATCGCGGGCGGCCACGGGGCGGGCGGCGCCGAGGCGGCGGCGCTGGACGAGGGGGCGCTGCGGCGCTGGCTGGAAGCGGGGCAGGGGGCCGGAGCGTATGCCGTCGCCGGGGTGTTTGCGACGCGCAACCCGGGGCACGAGTTGCGCGCGGCGGAGGTGATCCGCGAGGTGACGGGCAAGCCGGTGAGCCTGTCGCATCACCTGTCGGCCAAGCTCAACGGGCCGAAGCGGGCGCTGACCGCGCTGCTCAATGCGCGGCTGATCGGCATGATCGCGCGGCTGATCGAGCGGGCGGAGGGGGTGCTGCGGGGGCAGGGGATCACCGCGCCCTTGATGGTGGTGCGCGGCGATGGCGCGCTGATCAGCGCAGCACAGGCGCGGGAGCGGCCCATCGAGACGATCCTGAGCGGTCCGGCGGCGAGCCTCATAGGGGCGCGGTGGCTGACCGGGGCGGATCATGCGCTGGTGTCGGATATCGGCGGGACGACGACGGACGTGGCGGTGCTGCGCGGCGGGCGGCCCGCCATCGACCCGGAGGGCGCGCGGGTGGGCCCGTGGCGCACCATGGTCGAGGCGGTGGCAATGCGCACGTTCGGACTGGGCGGCGACAGCGAGATGCACGTGGCCGAGGGGCTGGGCGCGGGTGTGAGCCTTGGGCCCCGGCGGGTGGTGCCGGTGAGCCTGATGGCGGTAGAGGCGCCCGAGGCGGTGCATGCCGCGCTGGAGGCGCAGGGCCGCGCGGCGGCGCCGGGTGAGATGGATGCGCGGTTCGTGCGTGCCGTGCCCGGCGTCGAGGCCGGGGGGCTGTCGGAGCGCGAGGCGGGCCTGCTGGCGCGGATCGAGGGGGCGGTACGACCGCTGGGGGCGGTGCTGCGCAACCGGATGGATCACGCCGCGCTGAGCCGGTTGGTGCGGCGCGGACTGGTGCAACTGGGCGGGGTGACGCCCTCGGATGCCGCGCATGTGCTGGGCCGGCTTTCGGCCTGGGACGGGGAGGCGGCGCGGCTGGCGCTGGGGCTGGTGGCGCGCAAGCGGGTGGGATCTGGTGATCGGCTGGCCGCGGGGGCGGAAGCGCTGGCGCAGATGATCGTGGACCGGCTGACGCATCAGACGGCGCTGGCGCTGCTGGAGGTGGGGTTCGCCGAAGAGGAGGCGGGTTTTGGTCTGCCGCCCGCCGCGCTGGCGAGCCATGTGCTGATGCAGCGGGGTCTTGGGCCGCACCGGGGGCTGGTGCGGATCGAGACCGGATTGAACGTGCCGGTGATCGGGTTGGGGGCCTCGGCGGCGAGCTATTATGGCGCGGTGGGAGAGCGGCTCCATGCCGAGGTGATCGTGCCGGAGCATGCCGGCGTCGCCAATGCCATCGGCGCGGTGGTGGGTCGGGTGGTGATCCGGCGCGCGGGCGTGGTGACCGCGCCCGCCGAGGGGAGATATCGCGCGCACCTGGAAAGCGGGCCGGAGGATTTTGCGGACGCGGAGGCGGCGATGATGGCGCTGGAGGCGGCGCTGGGGAATGAGGCGCGGGCTGCGGCGGTGGCGGCGGGGGCCGTGGACGTGCAGGTGAGCGCGCGGCGGGAGGTGCGCGAGGCCGAGGCCGAGGGGCGGCGGGTGTTTCTGGAGGCGGAGATCGTGGTAGAGGCGGGGGGGCGGCCGAGGGTGGCCGCCTGAGGAGGGGGCGCTGCCCCCGTCGCCCGTGCCGGGCGACTCCCCCGGAATATTTGGGGCAAGATGAAGGAGGAGAACATGGCGGCAACGGATCGGTTCGACGCGGACCTGGCGGCGCGGCTGGAGGGGCTGCGCGGCGAGGGGCTTTACAAATCCGAGCGGGTGATCGCCTCGATGCAGGCGGGGGAGGTGCGGCTGGCCGATGGGCGCGAGGTGATTAACCTCTGCGCCAACAACTATCTCGGGCTGGCCGATCACCGGCAAGTGATCGCGGCGGCGCATGCGGCGCTCGACCGCTATGGGTTCGGCATGGCGAGCGTCCGGTTCATCTGTGGCACGCAGGAGGAGCATAAACAGCTGGAGGCGCGGATCGCCGGGTTTCTGGGGACCGAGGACGCGATCCTCTATGCCGCCGCGTTCGATGCCAATGCGGGGCTGTTCGAGACGCTGCTGGGCCCGGAGGATGCGATCATTTCCGACAGCCTGAACCATGCGAGCATCATCGACGGGGTGCGGCTGAGCAAGGCGCAGCGGTATCGCTATGCCAATCGCGATATGGCCGATCTGGAGCGGTGCCTGCGCGAGGCGGCGGGGGCGCGGCACCGGATGATCGCCACCGATGGCGTGTTTTCCATGGACGGGTATTACGCGCCACTGGATGAGATTTGCGACCTGGCGGCGCGGTATGACGCGCTGGTGATGGTGGATGATTGCCACGCCACGGGTTTCGTGGGCGAGACCGGGCGCGGCACGCATGAGCATTTCGGTGTGATGGATCGGGTGGATATCCTGACCGGCACGCTGGGCAAGGCGTTGGGGGGCGCGTCGGGCGGCTATACGGCGGCGTCGGCCAAGGTGGTGGACTGGTTGCGGCAACGCTCGCGGCCTTATCTCTTTTCCAACACGCTGGCGCCGGTGATCGCGGGGGCGTCGCTCAAGGTCTTCGACATGCTGGAGGACGGCGCGGAGCGGCGCGCGCGGCTGTGGGAGAACGCGGCGTATTTCCGCGAGCGGATGGGGGCGCTGGGGTTTGAGCTCTTGCCCGGCGAACATGCTATCATCCCGGTGATGCTGCGCGATCCGAAACTGGCGCAGGAGATGGCGGCGCGGCTGGGGGAGCGCGGCGTGTTCGTGGCGGCGTTTTCCTTTCCGGTGGTGCCCAAGGGGCAGGACCGCATCCGCACGCAGATGAGCGCGGGGCTGAGCCGCGAGATGCTGGATCGGGCGGTGGACGCTTTTGGCGCCGTGGGCCGGGATCTGGGGGTGATCAGATGATGCCGCTGCCCTCGGTCGTCGACGCGATCGGCGGGACACCGTTGGTCGAATTGCACCGGGTCGTGGAGGCCCTGGGGCTCGAGGGGCGGTTGCTGGCCAAGCTGGATTATCTCAACCCCGGATTCTCCAAGAAGGACCGCGCCGCGCGGGCGATCATCGAGGTGGCGCGCGCGAGCGGCGAGTTGCGCGATGGACAGACGGTGGTGGAGCTGACCTCGGGCAACATGGGCACGGGGCTTGCGATTGTCTGCGCGGTGCTGGGCCATCCGTTCGTCGCGGTGATGAGCGAGGGCAATTCCGAGGAACGCGCGCGGATGATGCGCGCGCTGGGCGCGGAGGTGGTGCTGGTGCGCCAAGCCGAGGGCGCGCGGCCGGGGGAGGTGTCGGGGGCGGACCTGGCGCTGGTCGAGGAAGAGGCGCGCCGGATCACGAAGGACCGCGCCGCGTTCCGGGCCGATCAGTTCGCGCGTGCGGGCAACCCCGAGGCCCACGCGACCGGCACCGCGCCCGAAATCTGGGAACAGTCGGGCCACGCGGTGACCGCGTTTTGCGATTTTGTCGGCTCTGGCGGCACGGTGGGCGGCGCGGCGCGGTTTTTTGCGCCTCTGGGGGTGCGGTGCTACGCGGTGCATCCTGACCGGGCGGAGCACCCGATCCAGGGGGGCGGGTACGGAATGCCCGACCTGGTGCATCTGCGCGGGGCCGACCTGGCGGGCGATGTGACGGTCACGGGGGCCGAGGCGGCGGAGCATGCGCGGATGCTGGCGCGTCGCGAGGGTATATTTGGCGGCTATTCCGCCGGGGCCAACCTGGCGGCGGCGATCCGGCTGTTGCAGGGGCCGGAGCGGGGCGGTTGCGTCGCGTTCGTGGTTTGCGACAGCGGGTTGAAATATCTGAGCACAGATTTGTGGGGGCAGGGCAATGCAGAATGAAATGAAGGCGCTGGTGAAGTCGAAGCCCGAACCGGGGCTGTGGATGGAATATGTGCCGGTGCCGGAGCCGGGGCCGGCGGACGTGCTGATCAAGGTGAAGAAATCCGCGATTTGCGGCACCGATGTGCATATCTGGAAATGGGACGAGTTCAGCGCCAAGACGGTGCCGGTGCCGATGGTGGTGGGGCACGAATTCGTGGGCGAGATCGTGGATCGCGGTGCGGCGGCGGTGAAATACCGGATCGGGCAGCGGGTCTCGGGCGAGGGGCATATCGTCTGCGGGGCGTGCCGCAACTGTCGCGCGGGGCGGGGGCATTTGTGCCGCAACACGCGAGGAGTAGGCGTGAACCGGCCCGGGTCGTTCGCCGAGTATGTCTGTATCCCCGAGATGAACGTGGTGCCTATTCCTGCGGACATCCCCGACGAGATCGCGGCGATCTTCGATCCGTTCGGCAACGCGGTGCATACCGCGCTGAGCTTTGACCTGGTGGGCGAGGACGTGCTGGTGACCGGCGCGGGGCCGATCGGGATCATGGGCGCGCTGGTGGCGCAGAAGGTGGGCGCGCGCAAGGTGGTGATCACCGATATCAACCCCTACCGCCTTGATCTTGCGCGCCGCATGGGAGTGCAGCATGTGGTCGACGTGTCCGCCGAGCAATTGCGCGAGGTGATGGACGGGATCGGCATGACCGAGGGGTTCGACGTGGGGCTGGAGATGTCGGGGGCCTCGGCGGCGATGCAACAGATGATCGCGCGCATGAACAATGGCGGCAAGGTTGCGTTGCTGGGGATCGCGCCGACCGAGTTCGCGGTGGACTGGAACGCGGTGATCTTCAAGATGCTGCATATCAAGGGCATCTATGGCCGCGAGATGTTCGAGACCTGGTACAAGATGATCGCACTGGTGCAATCGGGGCTGGACGTGAGCGGGCTGATTACGCACCGCATCGGGATCGACGATTTCGAGGCCGGGTTCGCCGCGATGATCTCGGGCAATTCGGGCAAGGTGGTGATGGATTGGTGAGCGGGAGGGTCCGGGCCTCTTGCTGCCATTCGCCTCCTGCCCCCGCGCGGAACAAGGCGTGCTTGCACGCCGCCGCGCGAGCGACCGACCGACCGGACGGGCGGGCGCTTTTGCAACGGTGCAAGCTGCTGTTAGCTAAGAAGTATCTTGTGCCATAAACCGCATAGCCAAATCGCCAGTGCGCCCACCCGCGGTCGGTCGCTCGCGCGGCTCATAGTGTCATGTCTAACGACCACTCGAGGCCAAACCCTGTCTTCCGCGTTCCGTCTCACTCGGCCAGAAGCATCTCGATTTGCCGGGTGATCGCGCCCGAGAGGGGCCGTGTCATCGACCCCCATGTGCCCGCCACGCGGCCGTCGGGGGCGACGAGCACCTTGTTGAAGTTCCACGTCGGGGCGAAGCCCGTTTCGGCGGCCAGGGAGGCGTAGAACGGGTGCGCCTCGGCCCCGCGCACATGGGTGATGGTGGTCATCGGGATATCGAGGCCGAAATTCACCTCGCAGAATTCCTTGACCTCTGCCTCGCTCGACAATTCCTGCCGGAAATCGTCGGACGGCACGGCGAGCACCACGAGGCCACGGTCGCGGTAGCGGTCGTAGAGCGCCTGGAGCCCGTCATACTGGGGCGTGAAGCCGCAGCGCGAGGCGGTGTTGACCACGAGCACGGGCCGCCCGGCCCAATCTGACAGGCGCAGCGCGCCGCCGTCGATGCTGTCGAAGGGGGCCGTGCGGTCGAGCGCGGCGGCGGGCAGGGCGAGAAGCGTGGCGAATAGGGCGGCGATCAGGCGCATGGGACTCTCCTGTCTGTCATCCCGTTATACGCGCTGGCGCGCGGCACGGATCACCGCGCGTCGGAAAAGGCCCAGTCCCAGTACATCTCGCGCACCCGCTCGGCCACGGGACCGG
The DNA here is from genome assembly GCF_004126395.1 of Roseovarius sp. A46. Lineage (NCBI taxonomy): Bacteria > Pseudomonadati > Pseudomonadota > Alphaproteobacteria > Rhodobacterales > Roseobacteraceae > Roseovarius > Roseovarius sp. A46. Next base: position 30,044 of record NZ_PVWS01000023.1, read on the forward strand.
GCTGATAGGGGGTGTCCTCGAAGGCCGAGACCGGCGTCACCTTCGTCAGGTTGCCCGAGAGGAACACCTCGTCCGCCGTCTCGAAATCCTCGAAGCTCATCACCGTCTCGTGCACGGTCATGCCGTTGCGGCGCATGTTGTCTATATGGCGCGCGCGGGTGATCCCGGCGAGGAAGGTGCCGTTGGCGATGGGGGTGAACACCTCGCCATCCTTGACCGCAAAGACGTTGGCGGTGGCCGTTTCCGCCACGTTGCCGAGCGCGTCGGCCACCAGCGCGTTGCCGAAGCCGCGGTCACGCGCCTCCTTGAGCATGCGCGCGTTGTTGGGGTAGAGACAGCCGGCCTTGGCGTTGACCACCGCATCCTCGAGCACCGGGCGGCGAAAGCGGGTGCGGCAGAGCGTGGTGGTGGTGCCCGGCGGCGGCATCGGCACCTCCTCGAGGCAGATGGCAAAGCCGGTGGCGTCCGGCTTGGGCAGCACGGCGAGGTGGCCGCCGTCGAGAGCCCAGTACATAGGCCGGATGTAGATGGCCGCGTCCTTTGGGTATGCCTTGAGCCCCTCCCATACGATCGCCTGCATATCATCGACGGAAACGGTGGGCGTGACCATCAGCGCCTCGGCCGAGGCGTTGACCCGGGCGCAATGGCGGTCGAGGTCGGGGATGATGCCATCCACGTAGCGCGCCCCGTCGAAGACCGAGGAGCCGAGCCACGTGCCGTGATCGGCGGCCTTCATCACCGGGATGTCGCCGTCGTGCCAGCGGCCCTCGAAATAGGTGCGGATATTGGTGCCTGTCGCCATGTGCTGCCCTCCTGTCGGCGCGCAGGTTAGGGCCCCCGCGCCGGGGCGTCCAGAGGGATCAGCGCGCGGGGCGGGCCTCGGCCAGAAGGGCATCCACGTCGAGCGGGTTGTTGACCATCGCGAGGTTGCCCTCGGCGTCGCGCGGCCAGTCGGATTCGGGCTTGTCGCAGTAGAGTTCCACCCCGTTGTCGTCGGGGTCGCGCAGATAGATCGCCTCGCTCACCCCGTGGTCGGCGGCGCCGTCGAGCGGGATGCCCGCGTCAAGAACGCGCCGCACCGCATCGCCCAGCGCCGCGCGGTCGGGGTAGAGAAAGGCGGTGTGAAACAGCCCGGTATGGCCCGGGGGCGGCGGCGTGCCGCCCAGCGAATCCCATGTGTTGAGGCCGATATGGTGGTGATAGCCCCCGGCGGAGAGAAAGGCCGCCCGACCGCCAGAATAGTATTGCATGATCTCGAAGCCGAGCACGCCGGAATAAAAGCCGATGGCGCGGTCGAGATCGGCGACCTTGAGATGGACATGGCCGATGCGCGTGGCGGGATGAACGGGGTTTTTCATGGCGGGGCTCCTTTCCTTGGGCCTGGGGAAAAGGTGCGTCCTGTGCGCCCCGGGCGCAATTCCGCGTGGGGGCGCAGAAGGTGTGCGGAGCGGGCGGACGGCGCTGCCCTCCTCAAACCGCTGGCGTCAAACTCTCCATCGAGGTGAATCGCGCGCAACGCGTCTGCGGGCGTCTGCCGGGCGGTGCGGAAAACGCCTTGTTCATATGTGAGCATCGGGACCGATACGTTCGGGCCCTTCGGTTGGACGCCGCCGGGGCGCGGTCAGGGGGCTTGATAAATCGACGCCGTCTCTCGCTCGAAATGCGCCAGTTCGTCCTGCCGCCGCGCTTCGGTCCAGTCGAGGCTTGCGGCGGCGATGCGCGACAGGTGCTCGGCGCGGTCGCGTCCGAGTGCCGTGTCGAGCCCGTCGGGCAGACGCCGCCTGATCAGGTCGGTCAGGCGCACGACATGCTCGGTCGCGGCCACCTGACCGATCTCCTCGTCAGGACGCAGGTGGTGCGGGGCGTCGATCGGTCCGGTAGGCGCCTCGCCCCTCTTGCCGAGCCTCCGTTCGACGGCGCGCGCCGCCTTTCGCCCGGCATGGCGGTGCAGCATGATGGTCGATCCGGTCACCGTCGCGAGACCGGGCTGCGATGGATCCTCGACGACGCGCACGGCGTTGCGGGTCGTGGTGCCGTCGAGTGTCGACATCGGCCGAACGCCGCACCACGAATGCAGAATATGCTCGCGGGTCAGCTTGAGGTCGGGAAAGAGCCGGTTTGCCTCGTCGAGGATGTAGTCGATTTCATGGTCCTGCACGCGGACATCGTCGGGGTCATCCCTGACGACCGTCTCGGTCGGTCCGATCAGGTGATGGTCGCGCCAGGGAAAGACATAGAAGGGCTCGCCCTTGCTTGAAAAGGCTTCCAGGCCCTCGCCACGGTAACGCTCGGGCAGGCGCACCATGACGTTGACGCCTTTCAGGCCGACGACGCGGTTCGGCCCGGCACCGCCGCACCCGGGCAGCCGGTCGACCCACGGGCCGGTCGCGTTCACGACCATTTGCGCGGTGACCGACGCGCGGCCCTCGGCTTCTGGTGCGCGCTCTTCGAGCGCGACGGTCCAGGCGTTGCCCTGCCGCGTCAGCCCGGTAACCGCCGTGTAGGTGCGCAGGGTGGCGCCACGGCGCTCGGCATCGAGCGCGGTATCGACGCAGATACGCTCGGGCCACGAATACATGTATTCCTCGAACACGCCGACGCCGCGCAGGGGGCCGCCGAGGTCGGCTGCCAGTGCGCTCTCTGTCGCGGCCTGTTCATGCGAGATGCGGCGGTAGTCCAGCGGCACCTTCCAGCCGCCGAGCGCCTCTACCAGCCGGAAGCCGGTATCGACGAGCCAGGGCGGGTAACGGTCGCCCTGACGGAACGGGTAGTGAAACCTGTGCTTGTGGAGGTGGCCCGGCATCTGGCGCGCCAGTTCAGCCCGGCACTGCATGACGGAGCGCGTGTAAAGAAGGCGCTGGATCATGTCGACCGGCCGGAAGATCATCTGCCAGAGCGGATACCGCACGGCGAGGTAGCCAAGCCCGGAATAGAGCATCCGGCTGGACCGGGACGAGGTGCCCGAGCCGATGTCTGCACGCTCGACCAGCAATGTCCGAAAGCCGCGCCCTGCCAGTTCGCGTGCCGTCGCGCATCCGACCGCCCCGGCCCCGATCACGACGACATCGAATGCCGTTTCGTCCAGCTCGTTGATGTGTGGTCGCATTACTTCGGCTCCCTTGTTTCGGCGGTGTTGGGGCCGGGTGTTCGGAACCCGAGCCGCGCGTGGAACCGGGCAAGTTCGCTCTGCGTCGGGGCTTCGCCGCAAAAGGTTTCCACGTAACCCGGAACCCGGGCCATACGCACTGCCTGGCTTTCCCGCACCTGCATCGAGATGTAGCCGATCTGGACGAGGTAGACGGTGCGTGCCCGGACATCGGCGTCTTCGGGCGGGAAGCCGAAGCGCTCGAACATCGCACGGATGGCATCCAGGCGCCGCTCGTCCGCCGCATTGACGCGGGCCATGACATCGTCGGACTGGTGTGCCCAGCCCCGAACCGCGAAATCGAGTTGCGGCTCGAACAGGTCTTCGTCGTGGAAGACCACGATGAGATTGAGAACCGCCTCGGCGATCGTCTCGGCATAGGCGCCGGTCGCATCGACGAAGGCCCCGGTATTTTTCGCGTCCCATTCTTCGAGCAGGGCATCGAGCAGCGCGTTCCGGTCCTTGAAGAACCAGTAGAAGCTCGTGCGGGCGATGTTCAGCCGGGTCGCCAAGGGCTGGATTTTCACGGCATCAAGGCCGGTTTCGAGAAAGGCCTGCTTGGCCGCCGCAAGCCAGATCTCGCGTGAGCCGCGCCAACCCGAGCTCTTGTCGGGATCATCCGTGGTGGAGGGCTTCCTGCTCATGCGCCCGAGATTACGGCTGAAATCCCCGCAATTCAAGAAAAATATACACCGATGAACTCAATATTGACATAGGTGAACATTTTGTGGAATCGTCCGCGGAACTCACGGAGGTTCCCATGACCAGCGATCCCCTTCTCCAGCCCTATCAGCTCAAGCACCTGACGCTGAAGAACCGGCTGATGATCACCAGCCACGAACCGGCCTATCCCGAGGACGGAATGCCGAAGGACCGCTATCGCGCCTACCATGCCGAACGGGCGCGGGCCGGTGTGGCGCTCACCATGACCGCCGGTTCGGCCTCGGTCGCGCGCGACAGCCCGCCGGTCTTCAACAATATCCTCGCGTGGAAGGACGAGGTCGTCGGCTGGATGAAGCAGCTTGCCGACGAATGCCACGAACACGATTGCGCGGTGATGATCCAACTGACCCATCTCGGCCGCCGCACCCGCTGGGACAAGGCGGACTGGCTGCCGGTGGTGTCGTCGAGCCATGAGCGCGAGCCGTCGCACCGGGCCTTCCCGAAAAAGGCCGAGGATTGGGATATTTCCCGCATCATCGAGGATTACGCCGATGCCGCCGAGCGGATGAAGGCGGCGGGGCTAGACGGCATCGAGTTGCAGGCTTACGGCCACCTGATGGACCAGTTCTGGTCACCGCTGACCAACGATCTCGACGGTGACTATGGCGGCAGCCTGGACAACCGCCTGCGCTTTACCTTCGAGACGCTGACGGCCATTCGCGAGCGCGTCGGCCCCGATTTCATCGTCGGCGTGCGCTATACGGGCGATGAAGACCTGCCCGGCGGGCTCACCAAGGAGGATGGGCTGCAAATATCGCACCGGCTGAAGGATTGCGGGATGGTCGATTTCCTCAATGTCGTCAAAGGGCATATCGACACCGATGCAGGTCTGACCGACGTGATCCCGGTTCAGGGTATGCGCAGTGCGCCGCACCTGGATTTCGCCGGCGAGATTCGCGCCGCAACGCAATTTCCGACCTTCCACGCCGCCAAGATCCAGGACGTGGCGACCGCGCGGCACGCGGTGGCGTCGGGCAAGCTCGACATGGTCGGGATGACCCGCGCGCACATGGCCGACCCGCATATCGTGGCCAAGATCATGCGCGGCGAGGAAGAGCGTATCCGCCCCTGCGTGGGTGCGAATTACTGCCTCGACCGCATCTACCAGGGGGGGATGGCGCTGTGCCTGCACAACCCGGCCACGGGGCGGGAGCTGGAGCAGCCGCACGAGATCGCCGAGGCCGAAACCAGGCGGCGCGTGGTGATCGTCGGGGCTGGCCCCGCCGGGCTGGAGGCCGCGCGCGTCGCTGCGGAGCGGGGCCACGAGGTGATCGTCCACGAGGCGGCGGACGATCCCGGCGGGCAGATCCGGCTGACGGCGCAGACCGATCGACGCAAGGAGATGATCCAGCTCATCCAGTGGCGGCTCAACGAATGCGAACGGATGGGTGTGACCTTCCACTTCAACTCCTTCGCCGACGAGGCGATCGTGCTGGCCCATGATCCCGACGTGATCATCGTGGCCACCGGCGGGCTGCCCCATACCGAGGTTCTCGATGAGGGCGACGCGCTTGTCGTCTCGGCCTGGGACATTCTTTCCGGCGATGCCCAGCCGGGCGCGAACGTGCTGATCTACGATGACGCCGGCGACTATGCCGCGCTGCAAGCCGCCGAGAAGATCGCGGCGACCGGCGCCAGGGTCGAGATCATGACCCGCGACCGCAGCTTTGCCCCGGAAGTGATGGCCATGTCGCTGACACCGTCCATGCGCGAGTTGCAAAAGCATGACGTGACGTTCACGGTGACGTGGAAACTCGACGCGGTGCGGCGCGAGGGCAACGCGCTGCGCGCCGTGATCGGCAGCGATTATGGTGGGGTCACCCGCGAACGGCACGTCGACCAGGTGGTCGTCAACCACGGTACGCGGCCGCTGGACGATATATATTTCGATCTCTGCCCCGGCTCGACCAATCTTGGCGAGGTGGATTACGAGGCGCTGGTCGAAGGGCGTTCGCAGGAGGTGGCCCGCAATGAGCGCGGTAGCTACCAGCTCTTTCGCATCGGCGACGCGGTCGCCGCGCGCAACACACACGCGGCGATCTACGATGCGCTGCGGCTTTGCAAGGTGCTCTGACATGCGATCATCCAGGACAATCCACGTCATTTCCGCCCATGCCGAGGGCGAGGTGGGCGATGTCATCGTCGGCGGCGTCCTGCCGCCGCCGGGCGAGACGATCTGGGAGCAGAGCCGCTGGATTGCCCGCGACCAGAGCCTGCGCAATTTCGTCCTGAACGAGCCGCGCGGGGGCGTGTTTCGTCATGTCAACCTGCTGGTGCCGCCCAAGCACCCCGAGGCGCAGGCGGCCTGGATCATCATGGAGCCGGAGGACACGCCGCCGATGTCCGGGTCGAACTCGATCTGCGTCGCGACCGTGCTGCTAGACGGGGGTCTTGTGCCGATGCAGGAGCCCGAGACGCACCTAGTGCTCGAAGCGCCGGGCGGGCTGGTCCGGGTGCGGGCAGAATGCCGCGATGGCAAGGCCGAACGCATCTTCGTGCGCAACGTCCCCTCCTTCGCGCAGAAGCTGGGCGCACGCCTGGAGGTGGAAGGGGTGGAGACGCTGATAGTGGACACCGCCTATGGCGGCGACAGTTTCGTGATCGTGGACGCGGAAACGCTGGGGTTTTCCCTGACGGAGGACGAGGCGCACGACATTGCCACGCTCGGCGTCAGGATCACCGATGCCGCCAACGCGCAGTTGGGGTTCTCCCACCCCGAGAACCCGGACTGGCGGCACATCTCGTTCTGCCTGTTCGCCGGGCCGCTGCGCGAGGGGCCGGAGGGGATGGAGACCGGCGCCGCCGTCGCCATCCAACCCGGCAAGGTGGATCGCTCGCCCACCGGCACCGCGCTTTCGGCGCGCATGGCGGTGCTGCACGCCCGTGGCACGATGAAGGAGGGCGACCGGCTGACCGCCCGCTCGCTGATCGGCTCGACCTTTGTGGGCCGGATCATCGGCGAAACCAGGGTCGGGGGCAGCCCGGCCATCCATCCCGAGATTTCCGGCCGCGGCTGGATCACCGGGATGCACCAGCACATGCTGGATCCCTCCGATCCCTGGCCGGAGGGCTATCGGCTGTCCGACACCTGGGGCGCACGCTGATCTGACGCCCCCTGACGGTGTGCGGTGTGTTTGAACGCCCGGACGAAACCGAGTGCGTGCCGAGACACCACGCGCCCCGACTGCCATCGTCAATCTTGACCGATCGCTGGTCCGGGTCGCGCGCCTATCTTGAACGACCCCCTCAAACCGCCGATTTAAGGCTTTCTTCGAGGTAGATATCGCGCAGGCGTCTGGCCACGGGGCCGGGTGTGCCGTCGCCAAGTGCCGTGCCGTCGATCTCGACCACCGGCATGACGAAGGCCGAGGCCGAGGTGACGAAGGCCTCGTCGGCGGCCTTGGCCTCATCCATGGTGAAGGCGCGCTCTTCCACCCGCATCTGTGCCTCGCGGGCGAAGCGCAGCACGGCGGCGCGGGTGATGCCGTGGAGGATGTCGGTCGACAGGTGCCGGGTGACGATGGTGTTGCCCTTGACGATATAGGCGTTGTTCGACGTGCCTTCGGTCACATGCCCGTCCTCGATCATCCAGGCATCGTCCGCGCCGGCCTTCTTTGCCATCATCTTGCCCATCGAGGGGTAGAGCAACTGCACCGTCTTGATGTCGCGGCGGCCCCAGCGGATATCCTCGATGCCGATCACCTTGATTCCGGTCTTCGCCGCCGGGTTGTCGGCGAGGCCGGGCTTGGATTGGGTGAAGAGCACCAGCGTCGGTTCGGTCGTTTCGGGGTCGGGAAAGACGAAATCGCGGTCGCCGTCGCTGCCGCGCGTGACCTGAAGATAGACCAGCCCGTCGGTGATGCCGTTGACGCGGACCAGTTCGCGGTGGATGTCGAGCAGGTCGTCGAAAGCGGCGGGCTTTTTCATGTCCAGTTCCGACAGCGAGCGCTCCAGCCGCGCGAGGTGGCCGCCGAAGTCGATGAGCTTGCCGCCCAGGACGCTCGTCACCTCGTAGACCCCGTCGGCCATCAGGAAGCCGCGGTCGAAAATCGAGACGGTGGCCTCGGTCTCGGGCAGGTACTCTCCGTTCACGTAGACAGTGCGCATATCGTCATCCCCACAGGGCCGCCTCGGGCGGGTGAACCCCGGCGGCGTCGAATATCAAGGCGTTTTCCCGGTCTTCGGCCAGAAGCAGCGGGCCGTCAAGGTCCGTCACCGCCGCCCCCTGCGCCACCAGCGTCGCGGGCGCCATCGCGAGCGAGCTTCCCACCATGCAGCCCACCATGATGCCGTAGCCCCCGGCACGCGCGGCGTCGCGCAAGCTGAGCGCCTCGGTGAGCCCGCCGGTCTTGTCCAGCTTGATGTTGAGCATGTCGTATTTCCCCGCGAGCGCGGGCAGGCTTGCACGGTCGTGACAGGACTCGTCGGCGCAGACCGGCACGGGGCGCGCAAGGCCGATGAGCGCGTCGTCCTCACCTGCTGGCAGCGGCTGTTCCACCAGCGCGACGCCGAGCCGCGCGAGGTGCGGCGCGAGATCGGCGTAGATATCGGCGCTCCACCCCTCGTTGGCATCGACGATGATGCGCGAATCGGGCGCACCGCGCCGCACCGCCTCTAGCCGGGGCATGTCGTCGGGGGTGCCCAGCTTGATCTTGAGCAGGGGCCGGTGCGCATGTTTTGCCGCCTGCGCCTGCATCGCGTCGGGGCTGTCGAGCGAGAGCGTGTAGGCGGTGATCTCGGGCCCCGGCGCGGGTAGCCCGGCCAGATCCCACACGCGGCAACCGCGACGCTTGGCCTCGAGATCCCACAGCGCGCAATCCACCGCGTTGCGCGCCGCGCCGGCGGGCAGCAGATCGGGAAGCGTCTCGCGTGTCACCGCCCCGGGCAGGCCCGCGATCTGCGCCGCCACGCTGTCCAGCGTCTCACCATAGCGGGCGTAAGGCACGCATTCGCCCCACCCGGCCGCGCCGCCGTCCTGCACCCGGACCGTCAGCACCTGTGCCTCGGTCCGTGAACCCCGGCTGATGGTAAAGACCTGCGCCAGCCGGAAAATGTCGCGCGTTACCGAAATCTCCACGCGGTCCCCTTTCATCTTTCCAAAAACACCCCCACCGGAGGCCCCGCCCGATCAGATCGCGGCCAGCGCGTCCACCAGCGTGCCCGGGCCGAAACGGTAGGGATCGGTGGTCGGCAGGCCCATTTCGGCCTCGACCTTTTCAAGGTAGGTGCGCGCCGCGGCCTCGTCCATGTGTTGGGTGTTGACCGACACGCCCGCCACCACGCAGGCCGGGTTCGACACCCGCGCCAGCGGCAGGGCGGTGTCGCGCAGCGTCTCGAGCGACGGCAGCGTATAACCCGGAAGCCCGCGCATGTGGCGCCGCGTCGGTTCGTGGCACAGGATCAGCGCGTCGGGCTGCCCGCCGTGGATGAGCGCCAGCGTCACCCCCGAATAGGAGACGTGAAACAGGCTGCCCTGTCCCTCGATCATGTCCCAGTGGTCGGGGTCGTTGTCGGGGCTGAGGTATTCCACCGATCCGGCCATGAAATCGGCGATCACCGCGTCGAGCGGCACGCCGTGGCCGGTGATGAGGATGCCGGTCTGCCCGGTGGCGCGGAACGTGGCCTTCATGCCTCGCGCCACCATCTCGGCTTCCATTGCCATCGCGGTATACATCTTGCCGACCGAGCAATCGGTGCCGACGGCAAGGCAGCGCTTGCCGGTGCGCTTGACACCGTTGGCGATGGGATAGCCCACGGTCGGCACCCGCACGTCGTGCAGCGTGCCGCCATGCGTCTGCGCCGCGGCCACGAGATCGCCCTCGTCGCGAAGCAGGTTGTGCAGCCCCGATGCGAGGTCATAATCCATTTCCAGCGCCTCGATCAGCACCTTCTTCCATTCCGGGCTGATGACGCCGCCGCGATTGGCCACGCCGATGACGAGGGTCTTGGCGCCCGCCGCGCGTGCCTCGGCCAGGGTCATGTCGGGCAGCCCGAGGTCGGCGCCGCAGCCGGGCAGGCGGATCTGCCCCAGCGCGTTCTCGGGCCGCCAGTCGCGGATGCCGATGGCGACCTTGGCGGCGAGCATGTCGGGCGCGTCGCCCAGGAACAGCAGGTACGGTGTCTCGATCATGGCGGTCTCCTTGGCGCGGTGCGCATTCGCGCGCAGACTGCACCGGATGCTGCGCCATTTTCTGCCGGAATCAATGGGGGTGTCGGAAATTTCGGGGGATTCTTCGGCCTTCGGCACGATTTCGCGAAGGTTCTGCGCATGGGTGCTGGTGTGGTTTGCATCCCGTGGTGTACGAAACCGGCTTGCGCAGGCGCGTGCAATTTCATACCTCGGCCCCCAGTATCCACGCAATTTCCGAACCAAGGGAGCGATCCAAGATGAGCTTTCGCCTGCAACCCCAACCGCCCGCACGGCCCAACCGCTGTCAGCTTTTCGGCCCCGGCTCGAACGACAAGCTGTTCGAGAAGATGGCTACGAGCGCCGCGGATGTCATCAATATCGACCTGGAGGATTCGGTCGCACCCACCGACAAGGACGCCGCGCGCGCCAATACCGTGCGTGCCATCAACGAGGTGGACTGGGGCAACAAGACGCTCTCGGTGCGGATCAACGGACTCGACTCGCCCTTTTGGTACCGCGACGTAGTGGACCTGCTGGAACAGGGCGGCGACCGGCTTGACCAGATCATGATCCCCAAGGCGGGTTGTGCGTCCGACATTTACGCGGTTGATGCGCTGGTGACCTCGATCGAGGCGGCGAAGGGCCGCGAGAAGCGCCTCGGCTTCGAGGCGATCATCGAGACGGCGGCGGGGATTTCCCATGTCGAGGAGATTGCGGCGGCCTCTCCCCGGATGCAGGCCCTGAGCCTCGGGGCGGCGGATTTCGCGGCGTCGATGGGCATGTCCACCACCGGCATTGGCGGCACGCAGGAGAATTACTACATGCTGCGCGGGGGCGAGAAATACTGGTCCGATCCGTGGCACTGGGCGCAGGCGAATATCGTCGCCGCCTGCCGCACGCATGGCCTCTTGCCCGTGGACGGGCCGTTCGGCGACTTCTCGGATGACGAGGGATTCCGCGCGCAGGCGCGGCGCTCGGCGACGCTGGGGATGGTCGGCAAATGGGCGATCCACCCCAAGCAGGTGGCGCTGGCCAACGAAATCTTCACGCCCACCGAGGAATCGGTGCAGGAGGCGCGCGAGATCCTCAAGGCGATGGAAGAGGCCAAGGCCCGCGGCGAGGGGGCCACGACCTACAAGGGCCGGTTGGTGGATATTGCCTCGATCAAGCAGGCCGAGGTGATCGTGAAACAATCCGAGATGATCGCGGCGATGTGAGCCTGCCCAAAGGGACCGGCGCCATGCGCGCCGGTCCGCGTCTGTGCGGTGACCGGCGGCATGGATTCAGGCGGTGGTCGACCCGGGGACGGTCGGCGGCGCCGGTCGGTGCACCGCCACCCCGATCATGACCAGAACGACGCCGAGGATATCCACCGCGCCCGGAACCTGGCGCAGCACGATGGCCCCGATGATCGTCGCCGATGCCGGCAGCAGCGCCAGCAGCAAGGCAAAGCTGGCGCGTGGCAGGCGCGCCATGGCGAGCTGATCGCAGACATAGGGGATGACCGAGGAGCAGATGCCGACACCGATCCCCGCCAGCACCAGCAAGGGCGCACCAAAGGCGGCGAGCGCTTGCATGAACCCGATCGGCATGACGAAGAGAAACGCCGCCGCCATGGCTGCCCCGAGCCGCTCTACCCCGCCCGAGGCGCCACTTTCGGAAATTCTGTGCCCGAGAACGATGTAGAGAACGAACAGGGCCCCGTTCAGGATCGCCCAGAACAGGCCCAGAAGATCGGATGTCCTTGCCGCGCCATCGGCCGCCAGAAGCGCGGGAATGTCGATCAAGAGCGCGACCCCCGCGACCGCCAGAACGAGCGCGAGCGTGTTGCGCCCGGTCCGTAACCCCCACAGCGCGATTCCGATCGTCCCGATGAACTCTATAGCCGCGACAAGGGCGATCGGCAGCCGGTCGAGGGCAAGGTAGAACGCGCTGTTCATCACGGCGTGGCAGGCGCCGAGCGCCAGCAGGAGCACGCGCTCGCGGTGCGTTGACCGCCGGAATGTTTGCCAGGGCCTCGTGACCGGGGCGAATATCAGCGCCGCCGAGGCGATGCGGAACCACGCGATGCCGAGAACCCCGACGACCGGGAACAGCAGCACGGCCAAAGACGGCCCAAGATAGTGGAAGACCGCAGAGACGCCGAACCATGCGTGCGGAGGGACGGCGTCCGACAGGCGCGACATCGCGCCGGGAGCGTTCGGTGCTTGATCTTTCATCCTGACATGATGCAAGGTAAATGCGGCCAAATATATGGAAAGAAAGTATGTCAAACACGGAATATGCGAATAATAAGGAGGTAAATTCGCGTGAATGCCTTCGTTTGAAAGAAGCTGGGTTTGATGCCATCGACGCAGCGATTCTTCGCGAGTTGGCCGCCGATGCGCGCATCCCGCGGGCCGAGCTTTCGCGGCGCGTCGGCCTGTCGGCACCGAGTGTGGCGGACCGGGTGCGGCGGCTTGAGGATGTCGGGATCATCACCGGATACGGTGCGCGTATCGACCCGGCACGCCTCGGCTATGGTCTGACGATCCTGATCCGGGCGCGGCCGCTGCCAGGAGAGATGCACAACATGATCGAGGCGATCCGCGAGACACCGCAGATCGTCGCCTGTGACCGGGTGTCGGGCGACGATTGTTTCGTCGCGCGGGCGCATGTGCGCGATGTCGCGGAAATGGAGGCGGTTATCGACAGGATCGTCCCCTTCGGCGCGACGAACTCTTCTGTCGTGCAATCCTCACCGATCGAGGAGCGGTTGGTGGAGCTTTGACGGCTGGTATCCGTGCGCCGATTCCTTCTGCCTTTGACCGGCGCGGATTTCCCCTCAGTTATGCCGCAACGCGGCCCGCGCGCCCCGGTCAGTCGAGGGTGCGCTGCCTGTCTCTGGCGGTCGGGACCTGGTCTGTCCATTTCGCATAGGATCCCGTCGTTGCCCTGACATGCAGGTCCCGGAGCGCGCCTATCGGGTCGTCCGGGTGATAGTCGATCCGCAAGGTCAAAGGCGGTTTGCCAGGATGCAGCACCAGTAGCGCGGCGGATAGAAGGCCGCGGTAATCGCCACCTTCCTGTGCGGCCGCGTGAAGCGCCGACAACAGGCGATGATCGAACCCGCCTCGGGTGTGCAGGAAGCGATCCGCCATCGCGTCAAGAACACCTGTGCTGGCCAGCATGTTGCCGGAAACGATCCCGTCCGCGAAGCCCAGGCTGCCCTTTTCCGGTTCGTTCGAGGCGCCGGTAAAGGCGCCGGTCTGCCCGGACAGGTCCAGCGCCGCCAGCTGGCGGTAATCGCGGCCTTTGTCATCGCTCGTGACCCGGTCCACGGCCTGTTCCGCTCCGGCGCCGTTGCGCATCATGTGCAGCACGTCTTCGCCCCACAAGGTCGATGGGGCGGCGCCCTGGCTGGCCGACATCCCGGCCGCCAGATCGCCGCGCAGGACCCAGCCGCCGACACACAGAGAACCCGTTGCGGCGGCGCCGCCGATGGAGCCGGTTTCTGGGTCGCGGGCGAGAATCGAAAAGGTCATGTCGGTCCATTATCAACAGAATTCGGAATTTATCATGAAAAATTGACCGAAGCAATTTATCATGATAAATTAGCCGGATCATGCCAACAGGGAGATCAACGATGACATTCATGACCTGGACCCGCCGGGGGCTGATGGCGGCCGCCACGGGAGCGGTGCTGGCCATCGGCGCCATCACGTCCTCTGCAACCGCCCAAACCCCGCCCGGCGTGTTGATCGTCGGCCAGATCGCTGAACCGAAATCGCTCGATCCCGCAGCCGTGACCGCGGTGAATGATTTCCGGATACTGGTAAATGTTTACGAGGGTTTGACCCGTTACAAGTCCGGGACGCTCGAGGTCGAGCCGTCGCTCGCCACGGACTGGTCGATCAGCGAGGACGGCACGGAATATACCTTTTCCTTGCGCGAGGGCGTAACCTTTCACGATGGCACCCCGTTCAATGCCGATGCGGTGAAGTTCAACTTTGACCGGATGCTGGATGAGACCCATCCCTATCACGATACCGGCCCGTTTCCGCTGTCGTTCTTCTTTGGATCGGTGGAATCGACCGAGGTGGTCGATGACATGACGGTGAAATTCACCCTCAGCGAGCCATATGCCCCGTTCCTGTCGAACCTGGCTTATCCGACCGGTCTGATCGTCTCGCCCGCCGCTGTCGAGGCGCATGAAGAAGAGTTTGGCCGCAACCCAGTGGGCACCGGCCCGTTCCGGTTTGTCGAATGGCGCTCGAACGAAGCCGTGGTCGTCGAGCGAAACGATGACTACTGGGGCGACGCCGCCGGGACCGAGGCGGTTGTCTTTCGCCCGATCACCGATGCCAACACCCGCGTGGCCGAGATGCTGGCCGGCGGTATCGACCTGATGGTCGAGGTGCCGCCGACATCGCTGGGTCAGTTCGAGGGCGACGGTTTCAAGGTTTCAGAGCAGGCCGGACCGCATGTCTGGTTTCTGATCCTGAACGCCAAGGAAGGCCCGTTTGCCGACAAGAAGGTGCGCCAGGCCGCCAATTACGCGATCGACAAGGAGGCGATCGTGAATGACGTGCTGGAGGGCACCGCTACCGTGGCCGCAGGCCCCACGCCGCCCGCCTTTGCCTGGGCCTATAACGACGCGCTGGACCCGTACCCGCATGACCCGGAAAAAGCCAAGGCGCTGATCGCCGAGGCCGGGGCAGAGGGCGCGGAGCTAACGTTCTACGTGACCGAGGGCGGCTCGGGCATGCTCGACCCGGTGCCGATGGGCACCGCGATCCAGGCCGATCTGGAGGCCGTCGGTTTCGACGTGACGATCGAGACCTACGAGTGGAACACGTTTCTGGGCGAGGTGAACCCGGGGCTGGAAGGCAAGGCCGACATGGCCGAGATGGCGTGGATGACCAACGATCCTGACACGCTGCCTTACCTGGCGCTGCGGTCCGAGGCGTGGCCCGACAAGGGCGGGTTCAACTCGGGCTACTACGCCAATGAGAAGGTGGACGAGTTGCTGGACGCCGCCCGCACGGCCACCGATCAGGACGAGCGCGCGCGGCTCTACCGCGAGATGCAGGCCATCGTGCAGGAAGACGCGCCGTGGGTCTTTGTCGCCAACTGGAAACAGAACGCGGTGACCAGCGACCGGGTGGAAAACTTCGGTCTGGAGCCTTCGTTCCTGTTGTATCTGCAAGACGTGGTGAAAAACTGATACCTTCGGTCCCGGGCGCCACGCGTGCCCGGGGCGCAGCCGGAATCCTGAATGGATCTCGGCGCGTTTTCTTGTGAAGAAAACGGCACGGCGCGCGGAGGGGCGATCATGGGCGGCTATATCCTCAAACGGCTGATCTCGGCCATCCCCGTGCTTTTGGGGATCACCATCATCGTTTTCCTGATCATGTCGCTCATTCCCGGCGATCCGGCGACGGCGATCCTGGGATCCTACGCCACGCCAGAGAACGTGGCGAAGATCAATCGCGACCTGGGTCTCGACAAGCCGCTGGTGCATCGATATTTCATCTGGCTTTCCAACATGTTGACCGGAGATTTCGGGCGGTCCTATTCATTGAACCGCCCGGTTATCGACGAGGTGCTGGAACGGTTCAACGCCACCCTGATCCTGGCGGGCACGGCGTTTGTCCTATGCTCGGTGCTCGGCATTCTTGCCGGGGTGGTTTCCGCTGCCCGCCAGTATGGCTTTGCCGACAAGGCGATCACCTTCGTGGTGCTCATCGGCATTTCCGTGCCATCCTTCTTTCTGGGCATGATGATGATCCTGCTCTTCGCGGTGAACCTGCGGTGGCTTCCGGTCAGCGGAATGTTCGCTATCTATGGTGGCGGTGATCTGCCCGACCTGATCCGCCACCTGATCATGCCGTCGCTGGCGCTGGCAGCCGTGGCCACAGGGGTCATCGCGCGGCTGTCGCGGTCGGCCATGCTCGAAGTGCTGAGGCAGGATTTCATCCGCACAGCGCGCGCCAAGGGCGTGCACGAGCGCCGCGTGATCATGGGCCATGCCCTGCGCGCGGCGATGGTTTCGATCATTCCAGTGCTCGGGATTCAGGCCGGGTTCGTTCTGTCGGGGGCAGTCTATATCGAGATTGTCTTTCAATGGCCGGGCGTGGGCCGGATGCTGGTTGACGCGATCCTGACGCGCGACCTGTTGCTGGTGCAGGGGGGCGTCGTTTTCGTTGCGGCCTGCTACGTGATGTTCAATATCGCCGTTGATGTGGCGCAAGGCCTGCTTGATCCAAGGATCAAGACATGACCGCGTTCCTGAAACTTCTCTTTCGCAACCGGCTGGCGGCGATGGGTGCGGTGGTGCTGACCGCTATCCTGATCCTGGTGCTGATCACGCCGCTCCTGCCGCTGCAAAACCCCGACGCCACCGCCACCGCCGATCGTTTCAAGCGGCCCTTTACCGAGGGCTACCTGTTGGGCACCGATCACCTCGGTCGCGACCTGGCCAGCCGCCTGCTGCACGGCACGAGACTGTCGCTGGCCGTCGGTGTCGTCGCGGCGCTGATTGCCGCGACGATCGGCTCAGCCATCGGGATTGTTGCCGGCTATTTCGGCGGGCGCACCGACAACATCATCATGCGCGGCGTCGATATGCTGATGGCGTTCCCCTACATCCTGCTGGCGCTGGCCATCGTCGCCGCCCTCGGCCCCGGGCTGATGAACGCGCTCATCGCCGTGGCGGCGGTGAACGTGCCGTTCTTTGCCCGGAATATCCGCGGCATCACCGTGGGTCTCGCGGGCCGCGAGTTTATCGACGCGGCGCGGCTGGCGGGGATGGGCCATACCCGTATCATCCTGACCGAGTTGCTGCCCAATGTGGCTCCGGTGATCATCATCGCGATGTCCACCACGGTGGGCTGGATGATCCTCGAAACCGCCGGGCTCAGCTTCCTCGGGCTCGGCAGCCAGCCGCCGCAGGCCGATCTCGGCTCGATGCTGGGCGAGGCGCGCTCGGCGCTCATTTCGCACCCGCACACCTCGATCGTGCCGGGGATCATGATCTTTCTGATCGTGATGTCGATCAACCTGCTGGGCGACGGGGTGCGTGATGCGCTTGACCCGCGGCTGCGGTCCGGCGCGCTCAGCCGGCCGCGCGCCACCACGCTGGTCGAACGCGCCGGCGATATCCCCGCTGCCACCGACGACCTGCTTGCCATCCAGAACCTGGAGACCCAGTTCCATGTCGGCAAACGCATCTACCGCGCCGTGGGGGGCGTGTCGCTGGCCGTGAAGCCCGGCGAATGCCTCGGCGTGATTGGCGAATCCGGCTCGGGCAAATCCGTCACAGCGCTCAGTGTCATGGGCCTCGTCGCCTCGCCCCCCGGCGTGATCACCGGCGGGGCGGTGCGGTTCCAGGGCGAGGACCTGATCGGTGCCCCTTATGAAAGCCTGCGCCGGAAGCGCGGTGACAGGGTGGCGTATATCTTTCAGGATCCGCTCTCGACGCTGCATCCGCTCTATCGCGTAGGCGAGCAACTGGCCGAGGCGATCCGGTCACATCACAAGCTCGGCAAGGCCGAGGGGCGTGCGCGGGCCGTTCAACTGCTCAAGGACGTGCGGATTCCCAATGCCGAAAGCCGCGTCGATGACTATCCGCACGAGATGTCTGGCGGGATGCGGCAACGGGTCGGTATCGCCATGGCGTTGGCCAATGAGCCGGACGTGATCATCGCCGACGAGCCGACAACGGCACTGGATGTGACCGTCCAGGCGCAGATATTGTCGCTGCTCGATGATCTGCGACGCGAGCGCGGGCTGGCGATCATCTTCATCACCCATGATTTCGGCGTGGTGGCGCAGCTCTGTGACCGGGTGGCGGTGATGTATGCTGGCCGGATCGTCGAAGAGGGGCCGACCCGGGCCGTGCTGGATGCCCCCGCCCATCCCTATACCCGGCGGCTGATTGCCTGCGTGCCGGAACTGGGGGGCGGGCGGCGCGCACTGGCCGCTATCCCCGGCCTGCCACCGGCGGTGGACGATCTACCGCCGGGATGTGCCTTTGCGCCGCGTTGCGACAAGGCGCGGGAAAGCTGCCGGGCCGGTGACATTCCGCTGGCGGGTACGCACCCGCGTGCCGTGCGCTGCCTCTATCCCGAGGAGGCCGTCTAGATGCCCGCGCTCAGGATCGAGAACCTCGCCAAGACCTTTCCGCTGAAGAAGCCGCTTTTCGGTGCTGCCGCGCCCGGGGTGCGTGCCGTCAGGCCGGTGAGCTTTGATGTCGAGACCGGCGAGACGCTGGGTGTCGTGGGTGAATCCGGTTGCGGAAAATCCACGCTGGCGCGGATGCTGGTGGGGCTGCTGGAGCCGACCGAAGGGCATATCGAGATCGAAGGGCGCGCGCTTGACACCGCCGACCCGGCGGCGTTTGGCAAGCTGATCCAGTACGTGTTCCAGGACCCCAACAGCTCTCTCAACCCGCGCAAGACCATCCGGCAGGTGATGGAGGCGCCGCTGAAACGGCTGCACCGCATGCCCCGGCCCGAGCGCGATGCCCGGATTTTGGAGATTTTTGCCTCGGTCAACCTGCGCGAGGAATTCCTCGACCGCTATCCGCATGAATTTTCGGGCGGGCAGGCGCAGCGGATCGGCATCGCCCGGGCGCTGGCGGCCAACCCGCGGATCATGATCCTGGACGAGCCGGTTTCGGCGCTGGATGTCTCGGTGCAGGCGCAGGTGCTGAACCTGCTGGCTGATCTGAAGGAAAAATTCGGCCTGACCTATCTGTTCATCACCCACGACCTGGCGGTGGTCGAGGCGGTCAGCGACCGGATTGTCGTGCTTTACTTTGGTGCAGTGGTCGAAATCGGCAAGGCCGAGAGCATCTTTGCAAACCCCCGGCATCCCTATACAAAACTGCTGGCGGACAGTGCACCGGTCGTGGGCCGGCCGCTGACCGCGCCCGAACAGAAGGGGTCTGAACTGCCCGATCCGCTAAACCCGCCCCCGGGCTGTGCATTTGCCGGGCGGTGCCCGCGCGCGACCGACCTGTGCCGCACGCAAGTGCCGGAGCTAAGAGAAATGGGAGAGGACCAACTTGCCGCCTGCCACCACCCGATCGAAGACTGAACCGAAGCTCAGCAGACCGGTCCAGGTTGCCGAGGCGATCAAGGATTGGGTGGTTGAGCAGGGATTGCAGGCCGATGACCGCTTGCCCGGCGAGGCAGAGCTGATCGAGCGGTTCGGCATGGCCAAGGGCACGATCCGTGAAGCGATGCGCATTCTCGAGGCGCAGGGTCTGATCAAGACGCGCACCGGCCCCGGGGGCGGCAGTTTTGTCCACGAGGTCAGCCGCCAACGCGCCAAGGCGCTTCTCGGAAACTATTTCTATTTCAAGGGATTGACCATTGACAATCTCTACCAGATTCGTCTGACGCTGGAGCCGGAACTGGCCGCAACGCTCGCGGGCCAATTGCCCGAGGAGGTTCTGCAGCTTCTCGAAGAGAACATTGCCGAATATTCCGAGCCGGCCACGACGCTCGACGAGGAACGCGAACAGCATGTCGCCTCGCTTCGGTTTCACGCCATCCTCGCGGAACAGGCGAAGAACCCGTTGCTTGGGTTCATCATCGACTTCATGGTCAACCTGCTGACGGACCTCACGGTCTATCGGCGCCTCTATTCGCCGCCCAATATCGAGCTTTGGAAACAGGGGCGCGACCACCAGCAACGGCTTGTCGTGGCGCTTCGCGAGGGCGACGCCGATCAGGCGCGTGCCATCATGTCCGACCACATGGAAACCGCGTGGTCCCTGATGCGCCAGCAGGAGGTCGAGATGAAAAGCCGGTTTATCTCTGAATAGCCTCCACCGGGGCCGAGGCTTGATCACTGGCAGGACTGAGAAGGCCGGAATCATCCATCGGTGTGGGCCGTGAAAGCCGAGGGGTCAGAAGACGGCACCGTCATGGAAATCACCGCATGAGGACGACGGGAACCTTGCAGCTACGCACCATCTCGGTCGTGGTGGAGCCGATCACCAGGCTGCGGATGCGGCTGTGGCCATAGGCACCCATCACGACCATGCCGAAGCCTTCTTCCTCGACAAGCGTGCCAAGCTCGGTTTCCGGTTGCCCCTCGACGACACGCGTGTCCGCCTCGATGCCCGCCGCCTTGAGCAATGCTTTGGCATCTTCCAGCCCCTTGTTGATCTCGAGGGTTTCGCTGCCCACCGTGACGACGGTGACTTTGAGATCGGCGAAAAGCGGGCTGCGCGCGATGTGATCCACCGCCTTCATCGACGAGCTGCCGCCGTCATAGGCGACAAGCACCGACTGGATGGGTTGGAACGCGCGCGATGCCACAAAAACCGGCCGATGGGCTGCGCGCACGATGCGTTCGAGGTTCGAGCCCAGATGCCCCTTGGCAAAATCCGCCGCTTCGCCGCGTTTGCCGATCAGGATGACCCGGGCATTCTCTTCGATCTCGGTGATCGTCTCGACGATGTCACCGTGGCGCAGGCGCGTGGTGATCTCTGTAACGCCGTCCTGATCGACAATCGCGCGCGCATCCTCTAGGACGGCGCGGCCGCGGTGGCTGATCAATTTGGCCCGCTGCGCGTCCAGTTCGGCCAGCTCTTCCATCAGTTTCGTTCGCGCCCCGAGACGGATCGAGCCCGAGAGATCCTGCTTCTCGGGGCCGCCACGGCGCCCGAGAACGTGAATCAATTCCACCGGCGCGTCGGTTCTCTTCGCGATCCAGGCCGCGTGATGACAGACGCTTTCCGAATATATCGACCCGTCCACCAATGCGATGATCTTGTTGGTCATGATTGTCCCCTCCCTCAATGATCCATCAACGTGTTCATCGCGCCGGGCTTGTCGTGAATGGCCAGCCGGTCGACGAGGGTTTCGGTCGCGTCATTCATGCCGACGACCTCGACCTCGGCCCCGTCACGACGGAACTTGAGTATCGCCAGGTCAAGCGCCTGAACAGAGCTGATGTCCCAGATATGTGCGCGGCTCACGTCGATCACGACGTGTTCTGGGGCTTCCTTGAAATCGAAGGCATCCATGAAATCCTCGACCGATCCGTAAAATAGCTGACCCTCGACGTGGTAGGTGCGCACACGCCCGTCATCGCTGATCCCGGAGTGGACGCGGAACAGTTGCGCGATCTTGCCTGCAAAGAAAATTCCGGACAGCAGCACGCCCACCAGAACGCCGATGGCGAGGTTATGCGTGTAGACCACGGTCACGACCGTGGCGATCATCACGACAGAGGACGACCGCGGATGGGTGCGCAGCGCCTTGATCGACGACCAGGAGAACGTCCCGATCGAGACCATGATCATGATCGCCACCAGCGCGGCCATGGGAATGATGCTGACCAGATCGCCCAGAACGACCACCATGAACAGCAGGCAGACGCCCGCCGTGAAGGTCGACAGCCGCCCGCGCCCGCCGGATTTGACGTTGATGATCGACTGTCCGATCATGGCGCAGCCCGCCATGCCGCCGATAAAGCCGGTCGCGGTATTGGCAATGCCCTGGCCGACCATCTCCTGGCTGCGGTTCGATTTCGTGTCGGTCAGGTCATCGACGATGTTCTGTGTCATCAGGCTTTCGAGCAGGCCCACGACGGCCACCGCCACCGAGTAGGGCAGGATGATCATCAGCGTCTCGAAGGCGAGCGGGATCTGGGGGATGAGAAAGATCGGCAGCGTGTCGGGCAACTCACCCATGTCGCCCACCGTGCGCACGTCGAGCCCGAGCGCGAACGCCAGGACGGTGAGGACGACGATGGTGACCAGCGGCGACGGGATCGCCGTCGTCAGAAGTGGAAACAGGTAGAGGATCGCGAGACCGGCTGCGACCAGCACATAGGTCAGCCAGGTCACGTCGCGCGGGTCCAGTTCGGGCAGCTGCGCCATGAAGATCAGGATGGCGAGGGCGTTCACGAACCCCGTCATGACGGACTTGGACACGTACCGCATGATGAAACCCAGCCTGAAAACCCCGGCTGCGATCTGCAGCAGGCCCGCCAGGATCGTTGCCGCCAGGAGGTATTGCAAGCCGTGGTCTTTCACGAGCGTGATCATCAGAACGGCGGTCGCCGCGGTCGCGGCTGAAATCATGCCGGGCCTGCCGCCGGTGATCGCGACGATCACGGCGATCGAGAAGCTGGCGTAAAGCCCGACCTTGGGATCGACGCCGGCGATAATCGAAAAGGCAATAGCCTCGGGAATAAGCGCCAGCGCCACGACCAGACCGGCCAGAAGATCGCCGCGAATGTGTCCCAGCCACTGGCTGCGATAGGCGTCGAGTGAAATCATGTCATGGTATCCGATACCGGCAAGGCATGAGGGGCAAAGCCGGAGTGCAAGGGCACGGTTGTTTGTCGTTGTCCGGCGGATCGGCGGCCGGAAAAGCCACCCGGGATTCTTCCCGGGTCCAGGTTCGCTGCGGCGCGGCATAGAGGGTTCCGTGATGGAGCGCAACTCGATTAGATATGGCTCCCCGGATCGCAACACGGAGCAAATGGGTGTTGGTCGCACGGCACACCCCGGGCGCTCCCGGATATGTCACGTCAAAGCACGGGAGAGACGGCACCGACCACTACTGGTGCGTTCGATCAAGCGCAACGGTGCAAAAGCAGCTGAACGGCGGCGTCGTAAGGGGCGGGATATTCTTCCGCGCGCGCCGCGAGCCGGGCGCCTTCAAGAAGCGGCAGCGTGGCAGCCGCCTCCGCGTCAGTACCAAGCACGGCCTTGATCGACCCATCGGCACTGCCCAGTTCAAAGACCCCGGCCAGCCAGTTGACCATCATGGCGCGAAACCGGCTGATCTGTGTGATAACACCTGCAGGCAGGCTTTCCTTGCTGGTCGAAAAGAATACGCAAAGGCACAGGCTTTGCCGCCATCAAGGGCCGTGCGATAAAGGCCGGTCAGCGCCTCGGGGCCCGCGCCCGCGCCCGGCAGGTAGATCGCGCAGACCTCGACGGTAGCTCCGGCCTCCATGATCTTTTGCATCAGGCCCTGCGGACTCATGTCGCGCGGCGGCTGCGGTGCGGTGGCGGGCGCATCCCTGAGCGCGATGTCACCGCCGGGCCGCAGAGCAGGATGCGCGTGCGGGCGCCGTGCTGGACCGCCTGCATGGTCAACACCATCGACATGAGCTGTGTCTGCGGTTCGGGCGAAGTGACAACGGTGACGAGGTTTTCTCGGCGGCCTGCGCGCCGGTTGCGAGGCCCGCAACGGTGGCTGCGGCGAGAAGGATACTTGCCAAACATATTCATATTACAGAATGCTTATGTGACCAAGTCACGGACAAGAAATACCAAAAGATATACTCGGTTAGTGATTTCAATCAAATCGGAGAGACTTGATGACTGCGAATATCGGAACTGTTGACAGGGTGTTGCGCGCCCTCATCGGTCTTGCGCTTCTGGCGATGGCGTTCGGCGGGTTCGTGCCTGCACTGGCCGTGGGTGCGCCGAAATGGATCGCGGTGGCGGTTGGTGTCGTGATGCTTGGGACGGCGGGGGTGCGATTCTGTCCGCTGTACCGAATTTTTGACATCCGCACCTGCCAGCGCTGAGTTCTGGACAAATGAGAAGGGGCGCCATCATGGCAAACTATCCCGTGAACATGGATGTCAAACCGCAGATCGAGGCGTTCTTTGACGCGGCCACGAACACGATCAGCTATATCGTCAAGGATCCCGTGTCCAACGCCTGCGCGATCGTCGATTCGGTGATGGATATCGACTATGCGGCGGGCCGCATCACCCATGAGCATGCCGACACGATCATCGCCCATATCGAGCGCGAGGGGCTGAGCCTCGAATGGATCATCG
>NZ_PVWS01000024.1:0-52374 GCF_004126395.1 Roseovarius sp. A46
CCGGCTCCCTCACCAATCTCACCTGCCAGTCAAGGCCACCACCGAAGCCTAACAACCGGCCCAAAACCATCCCGGGGGAAACAAATCCCACCTCACCGCTCAAACGAGGCGTTTCGCTGAGGTCTCTTTCAAGATTCCGTTCGTCAACGGCAGCTCCTGGCCAAACGCGCCTCCCAACCAACGTCATTCCCCGGTGATGGTGGCGCGCTGAACAAACGGGGCCGGTCGCCCGGCCCCCGCAGCCCTCAGCCCGGCAGCTTGACCCGGCGCAGATAGGGCAGATCGGCATCGAAATCGCCGAATTTCTCGCGCGCCGCTGCGTCATCGACCGAGGGTGGCACGATCACGTCCTGCCCGACGGTCCAGTCGGCAGGCGTGGCCACACCATGCTTCACCGTGGTCTGAAGCGCATCCAGCGCGCGCAGCACCTCGGCGAAGTTGCGGCCCACGGTCATCGGGTATGTCATCATCAGCTTCACCTGCTTGTCCGGTGCGATGATGAACACGCTGCGCACCGTGGCGCTGTCGGCGGGGGTGCGCCCCTCGGGCAGATAGGCTTCGGCGGGCAGCATCCCGAACGCCTTGGACACCTCCAGCCCGGCATCGGCGATGATCGGGAATTCCGGCGCTGCGCGTCCGATCTTCTCGATGTCGGCCTTCCATTTGCGATGGTCCTCGGCACTGTCGACCGAGACGCCGATCACCTTGCAGCCGCGTTTCTCCCACTCACCGGCAAGCTGCGCGACAGCGCCGAACTCGGTGGTGCAAACCGGCGTAAAGTCCTTGGGATGCGAGAACAGGATTGCCCAGTCATCGCCGATCCAGTCATGCAGTGAAAAGCGCCCGAGGTCGGTCTCGACGGTGAGGTCGGGGATGGTGTCGTTGATACGTAAAGTCATGGCGATCTCCTTTCGTCATCTTCGCGGCTGCGTGTGGCGGGGTCTGATCAAACCCCGCCCAACCCGGTCGATACGGGCTTGTAGCCCGCCGGTGGCCCTGACAGAGTGTCGTTAATATCACGGAGGTCAACCATGATCGAGAAACGCCAGTTCTACATCGACGGGGCATGGGTGGAGGCGCGCGAGGGCCGCGATCACCCGGTAATCGACCCCTCGACCGAAGAACCCTGCGCGGTGATTGCGCTTGGCGGACAGGCCGATACAGATGCCGCCGTCGCCGCTGCGCGCGCCGCTTTTCCGGCATGGATGGCCACCCCACCCGCCGAGCGCATTGCCCATGTCGAGAAGATCCTCGAGATCTACGAGACCCGCGCCGAGGACCTCGCACAGGCGATCAGCATGGAAATGGGCGCGCCCATCGACATGGCCCGCTCCAGCCAGGTGCCTGCCGGAAGCTGGCACACCGCCAATTTCCTCAAGGCCGCACGCGAATTCGCCTTTGACGCGCCCTTGGGCGACCATGCCCCGAACGACCGCATCATCCACGAACCGGTGGGCGTCGTGGGCATGATCACGCCCTGGAACTGGCCGATGAACCAGATCACGCTCAAGGTGATCGCCGCATTGGTGGCGGGCTGCACGATGGTGCTCAAACCGTCGGAGGAATCCCCGCTCGACGCCCTGATCTTCGCCGAGATCATCGATGCGGCGGGCCTGCCCCGGGGCGTGTTCAACCTCGTCAACGGCGACGGCGCGGGGGTGGGCAGCCAGCTCTCGGCGCACGCGGACGTCGACATGATCTCCTTCACCGGCTCGGCGCGCGCCGGTCGGCTCATCTCCAGGTCCGCCGCCGACACGCTCAAGCGCGTCAGCCTGGAACTGGGCGGCAAGGGCGCCAACCTGATCTTCGGCGACGCCGATGAAAAGGCGGTCAAACGCGGCGTCCTGCAC
The DNA here is from genome assembly GCF_004126395.1 of Roseovarius sp. A46. Lineage (NCBI taxonomy): Bacteria > Pseudomonadati > Pseudomonadota > Alphaproteobacteria > Rhodobacterales > Roseobacteraceae > Roseovarius > Roseovarius sp. A46. The sequence continues at coordinate 1,851 of NZ_PVWS01000024.1, forward strand.
TGCATGAACAACACCGGCCAGTCCTGCAACGCCCCCACGCGCATGCTGGTTGAGCGCAACCGCTACGACCGCACAGTGGAAGAGGCCGCTGCCATCGCCGAGGGGCTCAAGGTCGGCCCCGCGTCCGAGCCGGGCCGCCATATCGGCCCGGTGGTCAACGCCACGCAGTTCCAGAAGGTGCAGGACCTGATCCAGACCGGGATAGACGAGGGCGCGCGGCTGGTGGCGGGCGGCACCGGGCGGCCCGAGGGCTTCAACAAGGGGTTCTACGTGCGCCCCACCGTGTTTGCCGACGTGACCAACGACATGACCATCGCGCAGGAGGAAATCTTTGGCCCGGTGCTGTCGATCATCCCTTTCGACACCGAGGAAGAGGGCATCGCGATCGCCAATGACACGCCCTATGGCCTGACCAATTATGTCCAGACCGGCGATCCGGCGCGCGCTAACCGGCTTGCGCGGGGCCTGCGCTCCGGCATGGTCGAGATGAACGGCAAGTCGCGCGGCGCCGGCGCACCCTTCGGAGGAATGAAGCAGTCGGGCCACGGGCGCGAAGGCGGCAAATGGGGCATCGAGGATTTCCTCGAGGTCAAGGCCGTGTCGGGCTGGACGCCCGGCGTCTGATACGGTGAGCGAGCACGCCTTTGTCCTCCATCTCGTGCGCGCTTCGGCGCGTCGCGAGAACGCGCAGGCGCTGCTCGCCAATTGCGGGATGACGGCCGAGGTGTGGGCCGCCGTCGACGGGCGCACCATGTCCTCGACCGACCTCTCGGCCTGTGTCGGCGCACGGCTGTTCGCACCCGTCTACCCGTTCGGGCTCAAGACCGGCGAGATCGGCTGCTTTCTCAGCCACCGGCAGATATGGGCCGAAATCCTGCGCCGCGACCTGGCCTCGGCACTCATCATCGAGGATGACGCCGGGATCGCGCCCGCGACATTTGCCGCCGCGCTGGCGCTGGCACGCGATCACGTTGCCGATCTGGGTTATGTGCAATTCCAGACGCGCTCGCCGCAGGGCCCGGCCACCGTGGTGGACACCAACGGCCCGGCGACGCTTTCGGTGCCACGCATGGCCGGGCTGCGCACCACCGCGCAGATGGTGAGCCGGGCGGCCGCCGAGCGGCTCTTGCATCTCTCCGAGGCGTTCGACCGGCCCGTGGACACCTTTGTTCAGAGCCACTGGCACACCGGGATACGTCCTGCCGCGATCTACCCTTCGGGCATCACCGATATCGCCGATCGGCTCGATGGCTCGACCATACAGGGTGGCGTGCGCACGCCATTCCAACAGGTCGGACGTGAATGGGCGCGGCTGCGCTATCGCTGGGCGGTGATGCAGGCGTCGCGACACAGCCCCGCCCCGGCGCAGGGCGGCCTTGCATGATCGTGGCGCGGCTGTTCGGGGGCTTGGGCAACCAGCTTTTCCAGTATGCCGCCGGGCGCGCGCTCGCCGACCATCTTGGCTGCGGGCTGGCGCTAGATCCCCGTTATCTCGGTAACGCCAGGGCCTGCGGAATGGGTCATTTCGCGCAGGCCCGTTACCTCTCCGACGTCCCCTTGCCACCCGCCAAATCCGACGGGCTGCTGCGCTACGGGTTGTGGCGGTGCTTCGGGCGCGATCCGCGCTTTCACCGTGAGCGCGGGCTCGGCTTTGATCCGGATTTCTTCGACCTGCCCGACGGCACCTACCTGCACGGCTACTGGCAGTCCGAACGATACTTTGCCGCCATTGCCGACCGGCTGCGCGACGATCTTGCCTTCACCACCCCGCTCAATCCCGCCAATGCCGACATGGTGGCGCGGATCGACGCCGCACCCTGTGCCGTTTCGGTGCACGTTCGGCGCGGCGATTACCTCGCCTCGGGCAGCTACGCCGCTTGCCCACCGGATTATTACCGGCAGGCCATCGACCGGCTGACCGGCGATCTCGGAGCCCCGCTCACCTGCTTCGTCTTTTCCAACGATCCCGCCTGGGCGCGTGACAACCTCGACCTCGGGGCCGAACAGGTGGTGGTGGACATCAACGATGAGAGCCGCGGCGCGTTCGACATGCACCTGATGTCGCGCTGCGCGCATCACGTCATCGCCAATTCCACCTTTTCGTGGTGGGGGGCGTGGCTCGATCCGGGGCCGGACAAGCGGGTGATCGCACCGGCCAACTGGTTCGGCACGACCAAGCTCTCAAATCCCGACCTGATTCCCCCGGGCTGGGCCCGGCTCTGAGGCGCGCGGGGCTTCCCCCGCTAGGTGAAACCAACTAGACCCGGCGCCATGACATCATTGCCAGACCTTTCCACCGCGCGCTTCCTGCCCGAGACCGTGCACAAGCGCGACGCCTTTTCCGAGACGGTTTCGGGCCGTCTCAACGGGGTGGCGGATTTCCCGGTCGTGCTGCGCAAGCTCGACGGTGTTCCGCTCTGGGCGCGCCCGGCGGCATGGTGGCTGGCGCGCAAGGAGGTGCGCGCGCTGCGTGCGGTGGCGGGCATCGAGGGCTGCCCGCTGCTCATCCGCGCCGATCGCACCGGCCTCTTGCGAAGCTGGACGCAGGGCACCCCCCTGCACCTCGCCCGGCCCGCCGACGCCGCGTGGTATCGCGACGCCCGCCGCCTCCTGCGCGAGATGCGGCGCCGGGGTGTCACCCATAACGACATCGCCAAGCCGCAGAACTGGCTGATGACACCCGAGGGCCGCGCGGCGGTGATCGACTTTCAGCTTGCCTCGCTCCACCCCCGGCGCGGGCCGCTCTTTCGCCTCATGGCGCGCGAGGACCTGCGCCACCTGCTCAAGCAAAAGCGTGCCTACGCGCCCGGTCTGCTCACGCCGTCCGAGCACCGGATGCTGGCGCGCAAGGCCTGGCCCGCGCGGCTGTGGATGGCCACCGGCAAACGCGCCTACAATTTCGTCACCCGCCGGCTGATGCACTGGTCCGACGGCGAGGGCACCGAGGACCGGGTGGACCGTGACGGCCCCGGCCTGCGCGCGGCGCTCATGGCCGACGCCAACGTGCGCGAGGTGGCGCTGTGCACCTACGCTTTGCCCGCGCACGGGGTGGGGCTCTACGTCTTCGTCGAGACCGGGCTCGACGCCGCCGCCCTCCGCCGCCTCGCCCCCGAGCCGCCGCCCGAACTGATCCAGCCGGTGGCCGCGCTGCCCCGGCACGCCGACGGCACCCCGCGCCTCGACGCGCTCAGCCTGATCGCCACCAATCGGCTGGACGAGCTGACCGAGATGATGGCGCGCGAACCGGACCTGGCCGAGGTGCTGCGCCCGATCATCGCTGGGCGGCTCAACCTCACCGACCGCGTGCTGAAACGCTAGCCCGCGGCAACGACGCGATACCGACAGAATACCGACGTGATACAGCCCCCGTTCCGGGGCGGTCAGAACGGCGCCTTGGCGCGGAACTTCACCCCCGCCCCGCCATCCGGGTGGCGCAGCCGCAACTCCTCGGAATGCAGCATGAGCCGCGGATAATCCCGCGCCTTTCCCGTGGCATAGAGCGGATCGCCCAGTATCGGGTGCCCCAGGCTCAGCATATGCACACGCAACTGATGGCTGCGCCCCGTCCGCGGCATCAGCCGCACCCGGCTCTCGCCATCCCCCTGCCGCAGCACCCGCCACTCCGTCACCGCCCCCCGCCCGGTCTCATGGCACACCTTCTGCCGCGGGCGGTTGGGCCAGTCCACGGCGATCGGCAGATCGACCGTGCCCGTCTTGGGCGACAATTCACCAAGTACCCGTGCCACATAGGTTTTCTTCACCTGCCGCTTCTCGAATTGCAGCCCCAGATGCCGCTGCGCATGAGGGCTCAGGCCAAAGACCATGACGCCGGATGTGTCCCGGTCCAGCCGGTGCACCAGCAGCGCCGTGGGGAACGCCTCCTGCACCCGCGAGAGCAGGCAATCGGCGAGATCCGCGCCCTTGCCCGGCACGCTGAGCAGGCCCGCGGGCTTGTTGACGACGAGCAATTCGTGGTCGTCATGCAGGATGTCGAGCGGCGTGTTGGGCGGGTGATAATCGGACATGGGGCGCGGCATATACCAACGCGCGCCCGGGCGCCACCGCCCCTCACGCCATGATCGCGGCCAGCACCCGGTCGGTATGGGTGTAGGTCAGCCCGTGCCCCGCACCCTCGATAACATACTGATATGCATCTGGATTTACCTCCGCCAGCCGCGCCTTTCGCGACAGCGGGATCACCGTGTCTTTCGCGCCCCAGATCGCCCGCACCGGCACGCCACTGCGCGCGATCGCGGCGTGGGTCTCGTCTTGCGTCTCGGCCAGTATCCCCGCCACTGACCGCGCCACCGCCGGGACGAAGCCGCGCCAGCGCAACTCTGCCTGCTGCCGGTCCACGATCCCCGGCACCGTTGTGGGCACCTCCCGCTCGGCCTCGCAGCCCCGGCGAAAGCTCATCGGAAAGACCGCGAGCATCAGCCACCGCCCCACCACGCCGCCCCGCGCCACCAGCCGCGCCACCGGCCCGAGATCATGGCCCAGCCCGGCGGGCGCGATCAGCACCAGCTCGCGTAGCCGGTCAGGATGTCGCGCTGCAAAACCGGCCGCGATAGCCCCGCCCATCGAATAGCCGACGAGCGTCACCGGCCCGTCAACCCCTTGATCGACCAGCAGTTCCTCCAGTTGGCCCACGAAGAACCCGGCCTCCTGCGCGCCGCCGGGTCGGTCGGAATACCCCCGCCCATAGAGATCGTAGGTCAGCACCCGGTGCCCCTTGGCCACCAGCCCCGGCACCAATCCCTCCCAGACGAACGAGGGCGTGGTCAGCCCGTGCACGCAGACCGTCACCGGCCCGCCCTCCGGCCCGTGCCAGCGGTAATGCGTCCGCCCGCGCGACAGCGCGGCGAACGCCCCCGGCGCGGTGTCCCGCGCCCCGTCGATCCGGGGCCGGACCACCTCGCGCAGAACCGGCGCGATCCCCGCCAGCGCCCCGAGCGCCAGCGTGGTCCAGATCACCGCGCCGATTGCCATGCGTCGAGGATGTAACGGCTGGTCATCAGGTCCAGATGCGCGCCGCCGCCGTTCTTGAACAGCGTGATCTCGTCATTGGAGAGGCGCTGAAACGCGCGCGGATCGTAGAAATCGGCCAAGATGTCATCGCGGCTGATGGTTCCCGCCGAGAGCGGGATCTCGATCTCGCCGATATGGCCCACGGTGGTGTCGATACTGTCCACGAACAGCCGCGCGCGCCGCAGTGCCTCGTCGTCGGCCTCGCGCATGTCGGGGCGGTAGGCACCGATGAGGTCGATATGCTGACCCGGTTGCAGCCACTCACCCTTGAGGATCGGCTCGGTGCTCATGGTGGCCGAGGTCACGATATCGGCGGCGCACACGGCCTGTTCCAGATCGTCCGCCACGGCGATGCCACCGCATGTTTCTGCCATCTCTTCGGCGCGCGCGCGGGTACGGTTCCACACGGTGAACTCCGCGTCGGGAAAAGCGGCGCGATAGGCCTGCCACAGCGACTGCGCGACCGTTCCCGCGCCAACGATCAGGATGCGCCTGCTATCGGACCGCGCCAGCCGTGTGGCGGCATAGAGGCTGTCACCGGCGGTTTTCCACTTGGTGACGAGGTGGAAATCCACGATCGCGGCCAGCGTGCCAGTGGCGTCATCATAGAGGTTGACGCCGCCATTGATGGTGGGCAGGTCGCGCACCGCATTGCCCGGAAAGATGGTGGCCGACTTGACGGCAAGGCCCAGCCCGTCGATCCATGCGGCCCGGTTCAGCAGCGTGTCGTCGCCGCGATAGAGAAAGCTGTCGGCGATCTCGGCGCGGGGGCGGTCGTGACCTGCCTGAAGCGCGGCACAGAGGCTCAGCCAGTCGAGCGCGCGCTCGCCCTCTTCGAAGGGAATGATGGTGGGGGGCATGGCGTGTCTCCTTTGCTCAGCGGCGATAGGTCGGGGCGCGGCGGGCCACCTGCGCGTCGCGCACGGTCTCGCGCCACAGCAGGTAGAGACCCGATCCGACGATAAGCGCGATGCCGATCCAGGCGGTGGCGTCCGGCCATGTGCCAAAGACCGTCACGCCCCAGAAGATCGCCATCGGCATGGCGACATATTCGAACGGTGCGGCAAAGGCGGCCTCCGACAGGCGATAGGCCTGGCTGATGAACAGCCCGCCAAACAGCCCCGAGACCCCCAGCACCGCGAGGATGGGGTAATCGCCGGTGGCGGGCCACTCCCACCCGCGAAACAGGAATTCCAGCGACGGATGCCCCGACCCGGCAAAGCGCCCGTCGCCGATGGTCAGCCCGATCAGCGTGCTGGCCACGATGAACGTGATCTGGATATAGGCCGCCATCGTCGCCGCGCTCTCGGTGCCGCCGATCCGGCGGGTAAGCATGTGCAGCGTGGCATAGAGAAACGCCGCGGCGATGGGCAGCAGCGAGGCCGCCTGAAACGACGCGGTACCGGGTTTGACGATGATCAGTACGCCGACGAATCCCACCGCGATCGCCGCCCAGCGGCGCGGCCCCACGGTCTCGTGCAGGAAGACCACGGAGAATACCGTGATGACCAGCGGCGAGACGAAGAAGATCGCCGTGGCGTCCGCAATGGGCAGCGCCGCGAGGCCGAGGAACAGGCACATGTTGGCCGCGACCACGCACAGCCCGCGCACGAGATGGATCACCGGGCGGCGCGTCCGCAGCACCGTCAGCCCGCCCGCGAACGGCATGACGAGGCAGGTGAACACCACGAGCGCCACCAGCGCCCGGATGAACACCACCTGGTGCAGCGCGTAACCGCCCGAGAGGAACTTGATCCCCACATCGTTGACCGAAAAGCACGTAACCGCCGCCAAGGCATAGGCGGCGCCGGTCAGGTTCGCGCGCTGAACGGTCGCGGTGGTCATGAATATCCAAGGCTTGCCGACTGTCGCCGATACATGAGCGGACCGCCGGCGCATTGTAAACCCCCGGGCTGTCCACATCGTCACCCGGTGGGGCAAGAGATGCGCGCCCGGACATCCTGCTGGCGCGGCAAGGCGATCCATCCAGTAGTCGTGCTCCGGCGATCGCCCCGAGGCCGCGTCAAACCCTTGTTAAGCGGGCAGGATCAGGTCATGGTGCGACAGTTTGGTGAGCAAGATCGAGCATGTTGGCGACAGAGGGAGGTGATCATGTTCGGGGAGGGCGGCTGGTTTTCTGGCGAGCAATTGGTGCTGCTCGGTGCGGTCGTCCAGACGATGGCCATGCTCTCTCGTCACCAGATCACCCTTCGCGTCACCTTCATCACGGGTTCCGCGATCTATATCGCTTTCTATCTTCTGGTTTTGCCCACCCCCCTCTGGGAGGCCGCGTTCGCAAGCCTCGCCATGGCCACAGCCACATTCTACGGGCTCGTGGTCCTTCTGGTCAGCCGGTCGAAGCTCTTCATTCCCGGCAGCCTGATGGACCTGTACCACACGATGGGTGGCATGGAGCCGGGCGAGTTCCGGTCGCTGATGCGCTCATCCACGCGGCGGGTGGTCGAGACGACAGAGACGTTGACGCAAGAAGGCGAGGTGCCGGACAGGCTCTACTTCATTGAATCGGGCAGCATGTGGGCAGAGAAGAATTCGCAAGAGTTCACCCTTCCCCCGGAGGTGTTCATCGGCGAGGTCGCCTTCCTGACAGGCAAGCCGGCCTCTGCAACGGTGCGGGTGGCCCCGGGTGCGCGCCTCGTGGAGTGGGACGCAGCCACCCTGAAACGCCGTGTCCAGCGCAATTCGCGGGTGCGTCTCGCACTCGAGGCCCGGATCGCCGAGGACCTGGCGGGCAAGGTCACCCGCGCGGTCAATTCAGAGACGTAACCCCGATTTCCGCGTCCGCGCCGCCAACCCTCACGTCCCGGCGCGTCCGACGCTGCGCACCGCCCGCTCCAGCGCGTCGAGGAACCGCGACCGGTCGGCCCGGGTGAATCCCTTGCCGCCGCCCTGACGGAACGGGTCGGCGGCGCGCAGGTCGGCCATCAGGTCGCGCGTCGCCAGCACGTTGCCGATATTGGCCCGCGTCAGCGCCTCGCCATTGTGCTTGAGGACCAGCGCCCCCGCCTCCACGCATTTCGCCGCCAGCGGGATGTCTCCGGTCACCACCACGTCGCCCGGCCCGGCGCGCTCGGCGATCCACATATCGGCCACGTCCGGCCCATCGGGCACGATCACCGTCTCCACCAGCGGATTGCGCGATGGGCGCAGCCCACCATTGGACACGAGAAACATCCGCAGCCCGTGCCGCGTGGCCACCCGCTCGGCCTCGTCCTTGACCGGGCAGGCGTCTGCGTCGATGTAGATGGTCATTGGGCTCCAGTATGCCGCGCCTGTTTCCGCGCTTGCTTTGCCCCGTGGCTCGTGATCAGCACCCACGTGGCGAACGCCTTCTTGTTCTTGCTCGAAACGCTTTTCAATGCTCCAATCGAGGTTTCAGCCAAACCAAGCTTTTCCTCGGCTGTATCCTTGGTGAATCTTGCCGTCGGATCGTAGTCCGCTACGTGCCTGGCTTCCTGAAGTTGTTTGAAAGCGTCCGCGAAATCTTTGACCTCTTGGGGGAAATTTACCATATGCGCGTTCTTGCAGGCCTCTAGACAAGCCGTGTGAGCCAATCCGCGATACACCTCGACCCAAGCCTTGTTGGACCGCTTCGATTGTTGTGTGCCAACGAGACTGTCGGCGCACATACGCGCCAGCCCGTGGAACATTGCGTAGTAGCTGCTGCTGACGCTCCGCCTTAGCCGCGCCTGATCGGGTTTCTGACCTTGGGGTATTAGCCGCCGTGCGGTCCTCAACAGGCCATCGGCGAGCGCGGGATCAGGCCGCGACGCCACGGTCGATCTCGGATTGCAAGATCGGGAAATAGCCGCGCCATTCCTCGCCCAAAGCCGTGCGAACCTTGTCGGTCAGGCCGAAGAAGCCTCTGCCGATCATTTTCGGCTCGGCATCCGTCTCGATGGTGAACACCAACCTGATCTCGTCGTCGTCTTCGGATACCTCGACAGATTCGAGGCGCACATCCTTGATCACGCCGGGGTCGAAGCAATCCATGATCGCTTGCCTGACCTTTTTCAGCACCCTGTCGTCGAGTTGCAAGGCATCCTCCTGCTTTTTGAACACTTTGACCCGATCTTGCCGATCACGACAAATATTCAGTGTACCCGGTTAACATTTATATAAGCATCGAGTCCAAGTTGTCACACCCAGCGCCGCCGACCTTGATCACATCCGCGACAGCACGGCCCCTCTTGCCATACAAATTCCGCGCGGCGCGGTCTATGACTGCGGTCAGACATGACGCAAGGAGATCCCATGCCCTTCCTCCCCAGCCTCCCCGATCCCGCGCATCTGAGCGATCTCTACGCGCGGTTCCCCGACAACGTGCAGCCGCTCATGGTCTATACCGATGGCCTGCTGCGCGGCGAGGGAGAGCTGAGCATCGGCGAGCGCGAGCTCATCGCCACCTATGTCTCGGCGCTCAATGCCTGCACCTTCTGCGCGGGCGCGCACCGGGCCTATGCCGAGGTGTTCGGCATCGACGCGGGCCTTATCGACGCGCTGATCGCCGATCCCGCCACCGCGCCGGTGGATGACAAGCTGCGCCCGATCCTCGCCTACGTGGCCAAGCTCAATACCCTGCCGAGCAGGCTCAAACAGGCCGACGCGCAGGCGGTCTATGACGCTGGCTGGTCCGAGACCGCGCTCTACGAGGCGGTGCAGGTCTGCGCGCTCTTCAACATGATGAACCGGATCATCGAGGGCACCGGCATCAATTTCGACTATGCGAAGACCCCCGAGGGCCACCATGCCACCGGCACCACACCCGAGGAACAGGCCGACAGCTACAGCCGCTTCGGCGAGATGGTCGCGGCGATGGCGAAAGGCTGAGGCATGCTGGTCATCCTCGGCCTGATCGTCGCCTTCATCCTCGTGATGATCTATTCCAACCGCGCGACGCGCGGCTGCCGTTGGCGCGAATACCGGGTGAGCGGCTGCGACCTGCGTCGGCGCTGGCGCTGCGCGGCGTGTGGCGCCGAGGTCTTTACATCCGACGGTGACCCGCCGAAGGTCTGTCACGATCCCGGTCGCCAGAGGAAATAGCCGATGACCCAAGCCCCCGCCGATGCTGCCACGCGCCGTGCTGTGGCCCCCGTGATCTGCTACCCCAACGACACGCTGCCCGTGCCCGATCTCGGGCTCTACCGCGCCGCACGCGAGGGTGCTGCGAAGGTGGCCGAGGTGGCGGTCGAGCCGCGCGAGGCCGCCTGCTTTCGCGTGGGCGCGGGGCAGTTCTTTCGCATCAGCAGCGTCGAGGGGCCGCAGGTGGGCGATCTCAACCTGTGGAACGCCGATGACCTGTCCGAGCGGTTCTATTCAGGCAAGACCCGTGCGCTGCACGGCACCCATGTCACCACCGGCGAGCGGCTCTGGTCGTCCTTCCCACACCTGCGCCCGATGGCCACGATCATCGCGGATACGCTCGACTGGTATGGGATCGACGAATATGGCGGCTCTGTCCATGACGTGATCGGCACGCGCTGCGATCCTTACACAGGCAACCTCTTGTCGGGGGTTCAGTATCACCATTGCTGCCATTCCAACCTGACCCGCGCATTGGCTGACGAGCTGGGCGTGTCGCTGGCGGACGCCGAGCCCCATGTCCACGATGTGCTCAACGTCTTCATGTGCACCGGCTTCACCCGCGACACCGGGCAGTATTTCATGAAGGCCAGCCCCGTGCGCCCGGGTGACTATCTGGAGTTCTTTGCCGAGATCGACCTTCTGGGCGCCCTTAGCGCCTGCCCCGGCGGCGATTGTTCTTCCGAGCACACAAGCGACACGGCGGCGTGTTTCCCGCTTCTGGTCGAGGTGTTCGCGCCCGCCGAGGGCGCGTTGGGCGATTGGCAGAGCCCCCCGCGCAACGGCTACGATCGCAGCCACGGGCGGTAGCGCGGGGCAGGGGGGTGTCGTCTGGAGCGGACGCTCGTAGCCAAGTACCCCCGCGCGGAGTCGAGGCGTGCTTGCACGCCGCCGCGCGAGCACCCGACCGCCCGGACGGGCGGGTGCTTTTGCGACGTTGCACACCCGCACGATCGCTCGACGTTCATGGTGCCATAAAGCGACGACCAAAGCCGTCGGAGCACCCGCCCGCGGTCGGGCACTCGCGCGGCTCATCGCATCCTGCCCAACGACCGCTTTACGCCACGCACCCCCCACTCTGCCCCCTAGAACGGCTTGCGCCATGCCAGCGCGAGGGTCCAGTCCGTCTTGGATTGCACCCCGTTCAGGTTCTGGTAGAGCGGCACGCCCAGTTCCACCCCGATCCGGTGACCCTTGAACAGCCCCTTTTTCGGCGCGAGGTCGGCCCCGGCATGGAGCGTCACGTAACGCCCGCCGTAATTGCGCGGGTCGGCCCCGAGCGACGGCCCCATGATGCGCGGATCGCGCCCGTGAATGCGCCCGGCGTGGCGGTATTCCAGTCGGCCCGAATAGCTGATCCACGGTGCCGCGCGATAGCTGAGCCAGCCCGAGACCGCCGCCTCGTGGCCGTGCCGGTAGCCTTCGTCGTTCTCGCCCAGCCGGATGATCCCGCGGGCCTGCGCACCCCAGTTGAGTGCGCCGCGCCCGGCCTCCCATGTCAGGGACGGGTGCAGGTCATAAGTGCCCGAGCCGAGTTGCATCGAGTAGGCCAGCCGCATGGTGGGCGTGGTGCCCATCGGGCTGAGCATCTGCCCGGTTTCCGAGATCGAGCCGGTGGGCAGGCTCAGGCCCAGGCCGAGCGCGGTGCGGCTGCGCCCCGCCTCGTGCAGCGACCACAGCGCGCCGACCCGGATATCGCCCAGCCCGTCGCTTCGCGTGGTGCTCTGCCCCAGGACGGCGGTTCCGGTGGGTCCGGCATAGGTCCGCATGGTCATGGATTTCTTCACATAGGGCAGCATGCCCATCACCGTGAGCCGCGCGCCCGCGCCATACATCGCGCCCAGCATGTGCATCTCGCCGGTCATCTCCACCGGGGCCATGCGGATCGTGGGCGGCTGGCCCGGCATGCCGGCAAAGGCATTGGGTACGGTCGTCACCAGCGTCGCGGCATCGAGATCGTCGGTGCCCGCGCGGATGCCCGACATGGCCATCGCCCCCGCCCGGTAGACGAGCACCATCCGCCCCTCGGGGATCTGGTGGCGGCCCGACAGGCCGACGGGCCCGTGGCGGTGCATGTGGTGGCGGGCGTGGTCGTGGGGCATCGCGCCCCCCGCCTGCATGGCCATCGGGGTCATGGTCTGGGCCGTGGCCATGCTGGCCAGCAGCCCGGCGCAGGCCAGCGCTGCGCCAAGGGATCGTTTCAGCATCGTGTCGTCCTTCGCAATCGGGCGCGCATTGGGGCGGCCCGGTGATCTGTCTTGAGGGTGTCGGGGTCAGATCAGGCGAGGGGCGGGGCGCGGGGCCGGTGCGCGGCAGCAGGGCGCGCTGCGACGCGTGCCGCTTGGCCGGGCACAGGGGTGAGCGAAACCAGCCGTCCGGCGGGAACGGTCACGCCAATGTCGGGCAGGGCGAGCGCGGCGGTGATGCCGAAGGCGGGGCAGGGGTCGTGGGCGGCGTCGGGCGCGGGCTCGGCCGGGCCGCCGCCGATGGGGACATAGATGATCTCGGCCCCGGTGCAGATCGCCATCATGCCCGGGCCGGGTGCGCCGCCCGCCATCACCACCGGCAGCGCCGCGACGCGCAGCGCGAGGATCAGCGCCAGCAGCACCGCCGCGCCGCCGCGCGCCCACCCTCTGCCCATGCCCCGCCTGCCCGTCATGTTCCCTGCCTTTCCGGCATCCGGTTATATGCGCGGTCACGAATTTGTGAACCCGCAAGACGGTCCGCGCCGGTTTTGTCGCAGGGTGGGCAGGCGACTCCACAAAAGAACAAAACATGAATATCCTGACTGGAATGCTGCCTGACCGAATCGCCCATGATGTTCGCCGAACTCTGCGCCACCTCGAATTTCACCTTCCTCACCGGGGCCGCCCACCCCGAGGAATACATCGAGCGTGCCGCCGCGCTGGGCCTCGCGGGCGTGGCGATTGCCGATGTCAATTCCGTGGCGGGGATCGTGCGCGCCCATGCCCGCGCGAGAGAGATCGCGCGGCAGGTGCGCGAGCGGCAGGCGCTGGAGGCGCGCGAGGGGCTGCACGGGCCGCCCGCACCGCAACCCGCGCTGCCCACATGGGCCAACACCCCCCGCCTCATCCCCGCCACCCGGCTGGTGCTGCGCGATGGCCTCACGCTCACCGCGCTGCCCGGCGACCGGCAGGGCTGGGCACGGCTCTGTCGGCTCCTGACGCTTGGGCGGCGGCGCGCGGCCAAGGGGGGCTGCGATCTGACCCTTGCCGACGTGCTGGAGGGGGCAGGGGGGCTGCACCTCCTCCTGCACCCCGAAACCGCGCCCGGCTGGCAGGATCAGGCGCGGCGGCTGAGGGGCCGCCTCGGGGATCGGCTGCACCTGCTCCTGCACCCGCATTACGACGGGCGCGATCCTGCACGCTTTGACCGGCTGGCGGGGATCGCGGCGCGGCTCGGCCTGCCCACCGTCGCCGCCGCCTGCCCGATCCTGCACCGCGCCCATCGCCGCCGCCTCGCCGATGTGCTGAGCGCGATCCGGCTCGGGCTGACGGTGGACCGGCTGGGCCTCCACGCCCTGCCCAATGCCGAAGCACGGCTGCGCTCGGAGGCCGAGATGCGCCGCCTGTTCACGGGGCACGAGGACGCGGTGGACCGCGCCACGGCGCTGGCCGCGCGACTGACCTTCTCGCTCGACGAGCTGCGCCACGACTACCCCAGCGAGGCGGAGGGCGGCGAGTCCCCGACCGCGCGGCTGCGGCGGTTGGCCGAGGCGGGCCTGAACTGGCGCTATCCGCAGGGCGCGCCTGACCGCGTGCGCGCGATGATGGAGCACGAGTTGGCCCTCATCGCGCGGATGCGCTACGAGCCCTATTTCCTGACCGTGCATGACGTGGTGGCCTTTGCCCGCTCACGCGGTATCCTGTGCCAGGGACGTGGCTCGGCGGCCAATTCGGTGGTCTGCTACTGCCTCGGCGTGACCTCTGTCAGCCCCGAGATCGGCACCATGGTGTTCGAGCGCTTCGTGTCAGAGGCCCGCGACGAGCCGCCCGATATCGACGTGGATTTCGAGCATGAGCGCCGCGAGGAGGTGATCCAGTGGATTTATGAGCGCTACGGGCGGCACCGCGCCGGGCTGTGCGCCACGGTGATCCATTACCGCGCCAAGCGCGCCATCCGCGAGGTGGGCCGCACGATGGGCCTGTCGGAGGATATGCTGTCGGCGATCTCGTCACAGATATGGGGCGCGGGCAGCGCGCGTCGCCCCGATGCGGCGCGCCTCGTCGGGATCGGCCTCGACCCGCGCGACCGCCGCCTTGCCCTGACGCTCGATCTGGTGGACGAGATCATCGGCTTTCCCCGCCACCTGAGCCAGCATGTTGGCGGTTTCGTCATCGCCGCCGACCGGCTGGACGAGCTTGTGCCCATCGAGAACGCGGCGATGGAGGAGCGCACGGTGATCTGCTGGGACAAGGACGACATCGACACCCTCGGCATCCTCAAGGTGGACGTGCTGGCGCTGGGCATGCTGAGCTGCCTGCGCCGCGCGTTCGACCTCTTGGCCGATCACCACGGCACGCGCTACGACCTCGCCACGCTACCGCCCGAGGACGGGCGCGTCTACGAGATGCTGGGCCGCGCCGACAGCCTCGGCGTGTTCCAGGTGGAAAGCCGCGCGCAGATGAATTTCCTGCCCCGGATGCGCCCGCGATGCTTCTATGACCTGGTGATCCAGGTGGCGATCATCCGCCCCGGGCCGATCCAGGGCGATATGGTCCATCCCTTCATCCGCCGCCGCAATGGCGAAGAGGTGGTGCGCTTTCCCTCGGACGAGCTGGGCCGCGTGCTGGGCAAGACACTGGGCGTGCCGCTCTTTCAGGAACAGGCGATGCAGATCGCCATCATCGGCGCGGGCTTCTCGCCGGAAGAGGCCGACCGCCTGCGCCGGTCGCTGGCGACGTTCAAGAAGCATGGCAATGTCAGCGAGTTTCGCAACCGCTTCCTGCGGGGGATGCGCGAGAACGGCTATGACATGGACTTTGCCGAGCGCTGTTTCAGCCAGATCGAGGGGTTCGGCAGCTACGGCTTCCCCGAGAGCCACGCGGCCAGCTTTGCCCTGCTGGTCTATGCCAGCGCCTGGATCAAGTGCCACCACCCGGCGGTCTTTGCCTGCGCGCTGCTCAATTCCCAGCCGATGGGCTTTTACGCCCCCGCGCAGATCGTGCGCGACGCGCGCGAACATGGTGTGACGGTGCGCCCCGTCTGCATCAACGCGTCCTGCTGGGACAACACGCTAGAGCCCGACGGGCGCGGCGGTCTGGCGCTGCGGCTGGGCTTTCGGCAGGTGCGGGGCGTGGCCCGCGAAGAGGCCGACTGGATCGCGGCGGCGCGCGGCAACGGCTACCAGGGCCCCGAGGACGTGTGGCGGCGCGCGGGCACCGCGCCTGCGCTCATCGCGCGGCTGGCCGAGGCCGACGCCTTTGCCGCGCTGGGGATGTCGCGCCGCGACGCGCTCTGGCAGGCGCGCGCGATTCGCAGCGCCGCGCCGTTGCCGCTCTTTGCCCGCGACCTCGACGGCGAGCGGATCGACGAGCCCGCGGCAACCCTGCCCGAGATGAGCCTCGGCGAGGAAATGGTCGAGGATTACGCCTCCCTGCGTCTGTCCCTGCGCGCGCATCCGCTGGCGCTTCTGCGGCCCATCCTCACCCCGCCCCGAGGTCATGGACAATCGCGCGCGTAGCGGAAATACTCGCGGAGAAATCACCACAGCGGGAGAGCCAAAATGCGCTGCGTCTTCATCAACATCCGCTGCAAGCCCGGCCACTCCTACCATGTGGCCGAGGACATCGCCCTTCGCGAGATACACTCGGAACTGCACTCCACCTCCGGCCCGTTCGACCTCTTGATGAAGCTCTATGTCCCAGAGGACGCGGATATCGGCAAATACATAAACGACAACCTGCTCGATATCGAAGGCATCGAACGGACCGAGACGACATTGACCTTCAAGGCGTTCTGAGAGGCGTTATCCGGGGGCAGGGGCTTGCGTGTCTTGTGTCGTCGCGCATGGCCTGGAACTGCCATTCGGGTCTCTGGTCCCGGCGCGGAATCAAGGGCGAAGCCCGCCGCGCCATCGCAGGTCCGCCCCCCGGACAGGCGATATGGTCAAGCCAGTGCGCCGATTGCATGTTTTGCGGGTATGGATGGATAAAGCGCACTGAAAAGACCGTCGGATCGCCTGCCCGCGGACCTGCGATGGCGCGGCTCACCCCAATGTCCCCTCCAGGCCAATCCCCGTCCCACATCTTTCACCCGATCAATTCGAAGCGCGTCACGTCCACCAGCCCCCGGTCGGTGATCTTGAGCGCCGGGATCACCGGCAGCGCCAGGAACGCCAGTTGCAGGAACGGCTCGTGCAGCGTCACGCCCAGCGATTTCGCCGCCGCGCGCAAATCCACCAGCCGCGCGCGCACCTCCTCGAACGGCGCAAGACTCATCAGCCCGGCCACCGGCAGCGGCAATTCGGCCAGCACCCGGCCGCCTTCCACCACCACGAAGCCGCCTTCGATCTCGGCCATCCGGTTCACCGCCACGGCCATGTCGCCGTAATCCATGCCGACGCAGGCGATGTTGTGGTGGTCGTGGCACACGGTCGAGGCAATGGCCCCCGCCCGCAGGCCAAAGCCGCGCACGAAGCCGGTGGCGATGTTGCCGTTCTTCCCGTGCCGCTCCACCACCGCGATCCGCACCAGGTCGCGGCCCGCGTCGGGGCGCTTGTCGCCGTCCTCGGGTGCGATCTCCTCGCGCAGGTGTTCTGTCAGGATGCGTCCCTCCAGGATGCCGATCACATCCGTTTCCGCCCGGTTGCCGCCGTGGCGGAAATCCTCGGCGCGCACGCGTGGGGCCATGACCGAGCGCCGCCCCACCGGGGCCACCCCGCTGCGCGTGCCAAACGCGGCCTCATCGGCCACTCGGCCCGCGCACAACACCAGCCGCGCGTCGCAATCCTCCAGCGATCCCACAGCCACGATATCCGCTCGCCGCCCCGGCGCGATCAGCCCCCGGTCGCGCAGCCCGAACGCCTCGGCCCCCGACAGCGACGCCGCGCGATAGGCCGCGAGCGGCGAGGCTCCGCGCGCGATGAGCCGCCGGATCATATGGTCGAGATGGCCTTCCTCGGCGATATCGAGCGGGTTGCGGTCATCGGTACACAGGCACATGTAAGGCGCGGTGATGTCCGACAGCAGCGGCGCCAGCGCCTCGAGATCCTTGCTGACCGAGCCTTCGCGGATCAGCACCCGCATCCCCCTTTGCAGCTTCTCGCGCGCCTCCTCGACGGTGGTCGCCTCGTGCTCGGTGCGGATACCGGCGGCGCAATAGGCGTTGAGATCGCGCCCCGAAAGTTGCGGGCAATGCCCGTCCATGTGGCCCCCCTCGAAAAGCCGCAGCTTGGCCATCATGCCGGGATCGCGGTGGATCACGCCGGGATAGTTCATCACCTCGGCCAGCCCGATGCCCGAGGGGTGGCCCATCACCTCTCGCAAATCCTCGGCCCCGATCTCGGCGCCCGCCGTTTCCATGTCCGTGGACGGCACGCAGGAGCTGAGTTGCACCCTGATATCCATCAGCGTATGCGCACTCGCCTCCTGGAAATAACGGATGCCATCCAGCCCCATCACGTTGGCAATCTCGTGCGGATCGCAAATCGCGGTGGTCACGCCCCGGGGCGTTACGCAGCGGTCGAATTCCAGCGGCGTGACCAGCGAGCTTTCGATATGCAGATGCGTGTCGATGAAGCCGGGCACGAGGGTGAGACCCGCCACGTCGATCACCTGCCGCCCCTCGTACTCGGCCCCGACGCCGACGATGGTATCGCCGCAGATCGCGACGTCGCCGGGGATCATCGCCCCCGTGACCAGGTCGAACACTGCCCCGCCCCGCAGTACGAGGTCTGCGGGCGCGTCCCCCCGCCCCTGCGCGATCCGGTCCTCAAGCTTCGCCATTTGCCGCCCTCCGGTTGCTTTGCCGCACTGTCGCGCGGGAGGGGGCGGGGGGCAAGAGCGGTGGGGCGGTGATGAGCCGCGCGAGCGCCAGCCCGCGGGATGGCGATCCGATGGCTGGTCTATTGTGCTTTATCTCCGGGTTCCCGAGAGAGATCAGAGCTTTGCGCCAGCGTTACCCAATCGCCAGCCCGGGGGGCGGGCTGGCGCTCGCGCGGCGGCGTGCAAGCACGCCTTGATTCCGCGCGGGGCGCAGGAGGCGAATGGCAGGAACAGGCCAGCCGCGTCAGCGCCTCAAACCACCCCTCACGCCGCCGCCTTCATCAGCCCCTCGTCGCGGACCTGCCGTTCGGCCTCGTCGAGCGAGCGCCACGCCCGGTCGATCAGCGTGTCGATTTCCGACTTCGAGATCACCAGCGGTGGCGAAATGATCATGCGGTCGCCCACGTGGCGCATTACCAGGTTGTTGGCAAAGCACCGCTCGCGGCAGATATAGCCCACCGTCCCCGGCTCCGAGGCGAACTTCGCGCGCGCGCCCTTGTCCGGTGTCAGCGCGATGGACCCCATCATGCCCACGATCCGCGCCTCGCCCACAATCGGGTGCGCGGCGAGGCTCTCCCATTTTTCCTTCAGGTAAGGGCCGGTTTCTTCGGCCACGCGGGTGACGATCCCCTCCTCGTCGAGGATGCGCAGGTTCTCCAGCGCCACGGCGCAGGACACCGGGTGCCCCGAATAGGTATAGCCGTGGTTGAACTCGCAACCATTCAGCACGCGCGCCACCTCGTCCGACACGATCGACCCGCCGATGGGCGCATAGCCCGACGACAGACCCTTGGCGATGGTCATGATGTCGGGGCGAATGCCGAGCGTCTGGCTGCCGAACCAGTTGCCCGTGCGACCGAACCCGCAGATCACCTCGTCGGCGATGAGCAGGATGCCGTACTTGTCGCAAATCCGCTGTATCTCGGGCCAATAGCTGTCGGGCGGAATGATCACACCACCCGCGCCCTGCACCGGCTCACCGATGAAGGCGGCGATGCGGTGCGGCCCCAGTTCCTCGATCTTCTCCTCCAGTTGCCGCGCGCGGGCGAGGCCGAATACCTCCGGGTCCGTATCGCCGCCCTCGGCATACCAGTGGGGCTGGTCGATATGGTGGATGTCGGGAATGGGCATACCGCCCTGCGCGTGCATGCCCCCCATGCCGCCAAGGCTCGCGCTGCCCATCGACGAGCCGTGATAGCCGTTGTGCCGCGCGATGATGACATTGCGCTCCGGCTCGCCCTTCTCCGCCCAGTAGGTGCGCACCATGCGGATATTGGTGTCATTGGCCTCCGAGCCCGAACAGGCATAAAACACGTGGTTGAGATCGCCCGGCGCCAGTTCCGCCAACCGCTTGGCCAGCGCGATGGCGGGCACGTGGCTGGTCTGGAAGAAGGTGTTGTAATATGGCAGCTCGCGCATCTGCCGCGCTGCGACGTCGGCCAGCTCCTCGCGCCCATAGCCGATATTGACGCACCACAAGCCCGCCATCGCGTCGAGAATCTCGTTGCCGTCGCTGTCGGTCAGCGTCACGCCGCGCGCGCGGGTGACGATGCGCGCGCCCTTGGCGTTGATCGCGTCACCATGGGTAAAGGGGTGCATGTGATGCGCGGCGTCGAGCGCCTGAAGCTCGGCGGTGGGCAGGTGATTGGTGATCGTGGTCATGGCGGACCCTTTCGTCTCGGGGAATCGGGGGTGCGGCCCGGTCAGCCGCCTTCCACCAAGAATATGATCAAATTTATCGCTGTCAATCGAATCAGTCGTCCCGCGGCTGGCGCGACAGCGATTGGCGTACCTGCTCCATCCCCTGCACCACGTCGGCACGGATTGCCTCGGCGGCGGCCTCGGCATCGCCCGCGCGCATCGCCGCGAGCAGGTCCTTGTGCCGGTCAGGCAGGCCCTCGGTGCCCACCCGTCCGCACACCACCCGCAGCGACGGACCAAAGCGCAGCCATAGCCCGTCTGCCACGTCCGTCAGGATCGGGGCCACCGCAATTTCATAGAGCGCACGGTGAAAGCGGTAGTTGAGTTCGAGATAGGCGCGCATGTCCCCGCGCAGGATGGCGCGGTCGAGATCGTCGTCAACCTCGGTCAGGTGGTCAAGGTCCGCAGGCGTTGCGCGTTCTGTCGCGCGCCGCGCGAGGTGAGGGTCAAGCCATTGACGCGCAAAGATCAATTCCCCGATATTCCCGGCATCCAGCAGCGGCACCGAGACCCGCCTGTTGCCCTGGAACTCCAGCGCGCCCTCGGCGATCAGCCGCCGCAGCGCCTCGCGCACCGGGGTCATGCCCGCACCGAGCCGGTCGCACAGCCCCTGGATCGTCACCGCCTGTCCGGGGGCCAGATCGCCAAAGAGCACCAGCGCGCGCAACTCGCGATAGATCGTCTCATGCGCCGGAAGGCGCGGGGCGAGGGCGGTCTCGCTGCCCGTTTTACGTGCGGTTCTCGATGTCACTCCGGCATCCCCGATGTCTGTGCAAACTCATCGCTTGCGAGTTTAACGGCTGCGTGAAAACATTACCATATTGCCATCCGCGGTAGTTTTTGATCAAATGCCGCCAAGGCAGACAACATGCCGAACCAACGGGAGATCACCATGAAATACCTTATACTGACCACCACCGCCACGCTCGCACTCGGTACCGCCGTCGCCTCGGCAGAGGAAGTGCGGGTCTACAACTGGTCCGACTATATCGACGAATCGCTGCTCACCAAGTTCGAGGAAGAGACCGGCCTCGATCTCGTCTACGACGTGTTCGATAGCAACGAGGTGCTGGAAACCAAGATGCTCGCCGGCGGCTCGGGCTATGACGTGGTGGTGCCCTCGGGCACCTTCCTGCAACGTCAGATCCAGGCGGGCGCGTTCCAGAAGCTCGACAAGTCCAAGCTGCCCAATCTGGATAACATGTGGGACGTGGTCACCAAGCGTACCGAGCAATACGACCCGGAAAACGCCTACTCGATCAACTACATGTGGGGCACCACCGGCATCGGCGCCAATGTCGGCAAGGTGCAGGAGGCACTAGGCGAGGATGCGCCGCTCGACAGCCTCGAGCTGGTGCTCAACCCCGACAACATGGAGAAGCTAGGCGACTGCGGCGTGCATTTCCTCGATGCCCCCGCCGAGATGATCCCGATGGCGCTCAACTATATCGGCGAAGATCCGAACAGCCATGACCCGGACGTGATCGCCAAGGTCGAGCCGATCCTGATGGCGATCCGCCCCTACATCCAGAAGTTCCACAGCTCCGAATACATCAACGCGCTGGCCAACGGCGATATCTGCGTCGCGGTGGGCTGGTCCGGTGACATCCTTCAGGCGCGCGACCGTGCCGACGAGGCCGATAACGGTGTCGAGATCGTCTACAACGCCCCCAAGGAAGGCGCGCAAATGTGGTTCGACCAGATGGCCATTCCGGTCGATGCCCCGAACCCCGACGGCGCCCACACGTTCCTGAACTTCATCATGGACGCGCAGAACATGGCGACGGCGTCGAACTATGTCTACTACGCCAACGGCAACAAGGCGTCGCAGGAATACCTGGTCGAGGATGTGATCGGCGATCCGGCGATCTATCCCTCGCAGGAGGCGCTCGACAACCTGTTTACCACCACGCCCTACCCGGCGAAGGTGCAGCGGGTGGTCACCCGTCTGTGGACAAAGATCAAGTCCGGCACCTGATCGCGATGACCGGCCCGCGCCCTCCCGGCGCGGGCCTTTTCATATCCGTAAATGCCGGGGGCAGCATGGGGCAGACCGTCTTCGAGCCGTGGAACGATCCCGACGAAAAACCGCTCATCCAGTTCAAGAATGTCACCAAGCGGTTCGGCGATTTCACCGCCATCGACAACCAGACATTCGACATCTACGAGAAAGAGTTTTTCGCCCTTCTCGGCCCGTCGGGCTGCGGCAAGACCACGATGATGCGGATGCTCGCCGGCTTCGAGGCACCGACCGAGGGCACCATCCTTCTGGGCGGGCAGGACATCGCCCCCATCCCGCCCAACAAGCGCGCGGTGAACATGATGTTCCAGTCCTACGCGCTCTTTCCGCATCTCTCCGTGTGGGACAACATCGCCTTCGGCCTCAAGCGCGATCGCATGTCGAAGGACGCGATCGCCGCGCGGGTCGAGGAAATGCTCAAGCTCACGCGGCTCACGCAATTCGCCCGCCGCAAACCGCACCAGATTTCCGGCGGCCAGCGGCAGCGCGTGGCGCTTGCGCGCAGCCTCGCCAAGGCGCCCAAGCTCTTGCTGCTCGACGAGCCATTGGGCGCGCTCGACGCCAAGCTGCGGCAGGCCACGCAGTTCGAGCTGATGGACATCCAGGAAAAGACCGGCACCACATTCGTCATCGTCACCCACGACCAGGAAGAGGCGATGACCGTGGCCAGCCGCGTCGCGGTGATGGACGAGGGCCGCATCGTGCAGGCCGACACGCCCGCGCGTATCTATGAAAACCCGAGTACCACCTATGTCGCGGATTTCATCGGCGACGTGACGATCATCTCCGGTCGCGCCCGCCGGGCGGGCGAGGGCTACGAGCTGCAGTATGCCGAAGCGGCCGCACCGATCTACTCGGCCTTCGATATCGACCTCGCCGAGGGCGAGACCTGCCACCTCGCGCTGCGCCCCGAAAAGGTTTCGATCACCGCCGAGCGCCCGGCGGACCGCCGCAATGCCGTGCAGGGCACGATCATCGACATCGCCTATCTCGGCAATCTCTCGACCTACCATGTCGAGATCGAAGGCGGGCAGATGGTCAAGGCGCAGGCCGCCAACACCCGCCGCCTGTCGCGCCGCGATTTCACTTGGGAAGACACGGTGTGGCTGTCGTGGACCGATACCGCCGCCGTGCTGCTGAGGGAGTGACGGGATGCGCCGCTTCGCCCTCATCGCGCTACCCTATGCCTGGCTCCTGGCGCTTTTTCTCGTGCCGTTCGGCATCGTGCTCAAGATTTCGCTGTCGGATATCGCGCTTGCGATCCCGCCCTACACGCCCACGCTCGACCTGTCCGAGGGATGGGCAGGGTTCAAGGATTTCCTCGCCGCGCTCGATTTCGAGAACTTTACCTTCCTGACCACCGATGATCTCTACTGGAAGGCCTACCTGTCGTCGCTCCAGATCGCGGCGCTGGCCACGTTCATCACGCTGATCGTGGGCTATCCCATCGCCTATGGCATGGCCAACGCGCCCGATCACTGGCGCCCGACGCTGATGATGCTGGTGATCCTGCCGTTCTGGACGTCGTTTCTCATCCGGGTCTATTCGTGGATGGGGATTCTCTCGACCGAGGGCTATCTCAACCAGCTTCTGCTCTGGGCAGGGCTGATTTCCGAGCCGCTGGATATCCTCAACACCCCCACGGCGGTCTATATCGGCATCGTCTATACGTACCTTCCGTTCATGATCCTGCCGATCTACTCGACGCTCGAGCGAATGGACGGCTCGCTTCTCGAAGCGGCGGAAGACCTGGGCTGCTCGCGGCTCACGGCCTTCTGGCTGGTGACGGTGCCGCTGTCGAAGAACGGGATCGTGGCGGGCTGTTTCCTCGTCTTCATCCCCACCATCGGTGAATTTGTCATCCCCTCGCTGCTGGGCGGATCGCGCACGCTGATGATCGGCAAGGTGCTGTGGGAGGAATTCTTCAACAACCGCGACTGGCCGGTGGCAAGCGCGGTGGCGGTGGTGCTGCTGCTGATCCTCATCATCCCGATCATCCTGTTCCAGCGCAACGAGCAGAAAAGCCGGGAGGCCGAGGGATGATACGATGCCGTTTCCCGAAATCTTCAAAAGATTTCGCCCCGATTTCTTTCAAAGAAATCGGCCACCCGAGGGCACACACATGAGACGGGTCACCTGGTTCAACGCCACCTCTCTCACCCTCGGCTTTGCCTTCCTCTACCTGCCGATGCTGATCCTCATCGTCTACAGCTTCAACGAGTCGAAGCTGGTGACCGTCTGGGCCGGGTTCTCGACCAAGTGGTATGGCACGCTCATCCAGAACGAGGCGTTCCTCGACGCCGCGCTCGTCACGCTCAAGGTGGCGGTGGCGTCCTCGACCATCGCCACGGTGCTGGGCACGATGGCCGCGCTGGTGCTGGTGCGCGCCGGGCGGTTCCCGGGCCGTACGCTGTTCTCCGGCATGATCTACGCGCCGCTGGTGATGCCAGAGGTGATCACTGGCCTGTCGCTCCTGCTTCTCTTCATCGGCATCGGGCTCGATCGCGGCATCCTCACCATCATCCTGGCGCACACCACCTTCTCTATGGCCTTCGTTGCGGTGGTGGTGTCCTCGCGGCTGATGACCTTCGATCGCTCGCTGGAAGAGGCGGCGCTCGATCTCGGTTGTTCGGCCTTCGACGCGTTCCGCCTCGTCACCCTGCCGATCATCGCGCCCGCCGTGATCTCGGGATGGCTGCTGGCCTTTACGCTCTCGCTCGACGACCTGGTGATCGCGTCCTTTACCGCCGGGCCCTCGGCCACCACCCTGCCGATAAAGATCTGGTCCTCGATCCGGCTGGGTGTCAGCCCCGAGATCAACGCGCTATCCACCATCATGATCGGCATCGTGGCCGTCGGGGTCGTCACCGCCTCGCTCGTCACCAAGCGCGCCAGCTTGCGCCAACAGGCCGAGGAGCGCGCCGCGGCGCAACAGGTATGAGACGCATCTTCCCCGCGCACGCCTACGGGCCCGGTCCGCGCGCCGCCTGCTTCTGGGCCGGGACCGCCGATATCCCGGACTACCCCGCCGCCGAGGGCGAAATCGCCTGCGACGTGGCGGTGATCGGCGCGGGCTTCACCGGGCTGTCGGCGGCGCTGCGCCTCGCAGAGGCGGGCGAGGATGTGCGTGTGTTCGAGGCCAATGCGGTGGGCTGGGGCGCATCGGGGCGCAACGGCGGGTTCTGCTGTCTCGGCGGGGCCAAGGCGTCGGACGCGATGCTTCGCCGGTTTCACGGCGAGGATGCCCGCCGCGATTGGCGGCGCACCGAGATGGCCGCGGTCGAGACGGTGCGCGCCCTGATCGACCGCCACGGCATCATTGCCGACACCCATTCCGAGGGCGAAACGGCGATGGCCCACACGCCCCGCGCCGCCGCCGGGTTCACGGCCCGCGCCGCGCAGATCGAGGCCGATTACGGCGTAACACCCACGCTCATTCCGGGCGCCGAACTGGCACGGGAGGGGATGCGCGGCCCGTTCTTCGCGGCCCTCACAACGCCTATCGGCTTTGCCCTCAACCCGTTGAAATACGCGCTCGGCCTTGCCCGCGCCGCCACCGGGGCAGGGGCGCGCATCCACGCCCATTCGCCGGTCACCGCGATCCGCTCCGATGGCCGCTTTCACCTCACCACGCCCGACGCCCGGATCACCGCCCGCCGCCTGATCGTGGCCACCAACGGCTATTCGTCGGACGATCTGCCCGGCTGGCTGCGGGGCCGCTACCTGCCGACACAGTCCAACGTGATCGTCACCCGCCCGCTTACCGAAGAAGAACTCGCCGCCCAAGGCTGGACCACGCACCAGATGTGCTATGATGACAGGTTCTTCCTGCATTATTTCCGGCTGATGCCCGACCGGCGGATGCTCTTCGGGATGCGCGGCGGGCTATTCTCCTCGCCACGTCACGACGAGCGGATGCACCGCACCATCCGGCGGCATTTCGACGCGATGTTCCCGGCATGGCGACATGTCGAGACGCCGCATGGCTGGAATGGCCTCTTGTCGCTCGCCCCCGATCTCACGCCCTTCGCCGGGCCGATCCCCGAGATGCCGGGCGCCTTCGCCGCGCTGAGCTATCACGGCAACGGCGTCGCGATGGCCAGCCACGCGGGCGCGATCCTCGCCGATCTGGCAACCGGGCGCACGCCTCGGGCTCGCTACCCCGAAATCATGCAGACACCGCCCCGGCGCTGGCCTTTGGGACGGTTGCGGCGGGCGATGATGTGGCCGCCCTATGCATGGGCCACACTGCGCGGCGACTGACGCGCCTCAGCCCGGCCCGATCATGAAGCAGGTGATCTGGCGCGCTTGAAGCCGACGACAGGCGAGATCGGCGGACTCGCGGGTCATGCCCATGAAATTCGCGTCGAACCCGGTGGGATGGCGCACCACCTTGCGCAGACTGCCGTCGAGCGTGGAAATCTCGCTCAGCGCTGTGCGCAGCAGCACCTGCCGCGCCTTGAACTCGTTGGGATAACGCCCGACATTCACGCCCCAATGGCGACCATCGGAGGTAGAGACGCGGGTGACGACCTCCCGTTCCGGCTCCGCCGACCCGGCTGCCACCCTGGTTTCTGCGGCAGGTTCCGTGTCAGGTATCGTTTTGGGGCGCGGTTCGGGGCGCAATGCCGGGATGTCTTCGACCGCGGCGACCTCCGTCGTGGTGGCCTCGGCGGCGTCGCGCACCGCGCGCTCTATGCCATCGGTATCGGCCAGCATCACAGGGGCCGCCGGCGCCACCGGCTCGGCGCCGGGGCGGGGCCGTGGCCGCAGGCTCTTGCGCACCGCGGCGGCAGTGGCAAGTCGCACCGTCCGCGCGGCATAGGCCGGGCGCGCCGCTCCGGCGGCGATCGCTACCGGCGCATGGTCCAGCTTGCCCAGGTAGGGCGGGCGGCCCGGCGGTGCCAGGGCGACGCGGTGCGCGGCCTTGCGAAAGCCGAGGTCGAGCAGCTTGGCCACCTGCGCGTTGCGCGACGCGGTGGATTTGCCGCCGAACACGGTGGCGATGATGCGCTCGCCTCCCCGCTCGGCACTTGCCACGAGGTTGAACCCGGCGGCGCGGGTATAGCCGGTCTTGATCCCGTCCGCGCCGTGGTAGCTGCGCAGCATGCGGCGGTTGGTGTGGCTTACACGTTTGACGCCGGCATCGGCGGTGATCCGCGAGAACAGGTTGTAATAATCGGGATAGTCATAAAGCACGTGCCGCCCGAGGATGGTCATGTCGCGGGCCGTGGACAGGTGCCCGCTCTCGGTCAGGCCGTGCGCGTTCTTGAACGTGGTCCGCGTCATCCCCATCGCCTTGGCCGTGCGGTTCATGCGGCGGGCAAAGCGCGCCTCCGACCCTTCGATCGCCTCGGCCAGCGCGGTGGCGGCATCGTTGGCCGAACGCACTGCGGCGGCCCGGATGAGATAGCGCAGCTTGATCCGCTGTCCGGGGCGCAGGCCCAGCTTGCTGGGCGGCTCGGAGGCGGCATGGCGCGAGATGGTCACAAGATCGTCGAGCCCGATCTCACCGTTCTCCACCGCCTCGAACACGATGTAGAGCGTCATCATCTTGGTCAGAGAGGCGGGGTGAAGTCGCGTGTTGGCGTTCTCGGAATAGAGCACCTTGCCGTTGCGCCCGTCGATCACGTAGCCCGCGTAGGGAGCTGCCGTCGCGCTCAGCGGCACGATCACGAGCATCCAGACCGTCGCCAGCGCGACCAGGCCCCACAGCAGAGGCCGACTGCCCCATATTTTCATGGTTCTGCTCTTTTTTGTCTTGTTTCTGCCTCGTGGCGACGATTGTTGCCGCGCTTATTTTCTTTGAGAGTATCACATGAACTGCGGCGCTCAAAGCACCAATTTTCTTGAATAAATTCAGGTTCGCGCGCTGCGCAATGCGCAATGCAAGATGTGGTGGCGCATATGCGGGCGACCCCCAGATGGGCGATCCGCCGCCCGGATTGCGATGCACGCGCGGGCTCACACCGCCCTAGCGCGATTGCTCGTGCTCGAACCGCTGGCGCGCGATGGCTTCGTTTTGATCGGCCTTCTGCTGGTCCGACAGCGCCTTTTCCACGTAGGCGAGGTGCGCGTCGACCGCCTCGCGTGCCCCCTTGGAATCGCGCGCCTGAATCGCGGCGTTGATCCGCCGATGCTGGTCGAGCAGGGCCCCCCGCGTGGTGCGCTGTCGGAACATCACCTGGCGATTGTAGAACACGCCCTCGCGCAGAAGCTGGAACATCGAGCGCATCATGTGCAGCATGATGACATTGTGGCTCGCCTCGATGATCGCCATGTGGAATTCCGCGTCGAGCCGCGCCTCGTCCGCCGGGTTGGTCTTCTTGTGGGCGGCTTCCATCTTGTCCATCACGGTCTGGATCACCCGCAGATCGGTATCCGATGCCAGCCGCGCCGCCCGGCACGCCGCCAGCCCTTCCAGGTCGCGGCGGAACGCGATGTAGTCGAACACCGCCTCGGCATGCTCGGCAAAGAGCCGGATCAGCGCGGGCGAGAACGCGCTGCCCAGAACGTCGGCCACGTAGATCCCGGCCCCGGCGCGCGCCGTGAGCAGCCCCTTGTCCTGCAGATCGGCCACCGCCTCGCGCAGCGACGGTCGCGACACGCCCAGTTTCTCGGCCAGCTCGCGCTCGGCGGGCAGGCGCTCGCCCGGGCGCAGGATGCCGCGCAGGATCAGCTTTTCGATCTGCCGCGTCACCGCGGTCGATAGCTTTTCGGGGGTCACTTTTTCGAATGGCATGGTGCTGGCCCGTGGTAAAACTGGTCAGATCATATGACCACACCCCATGTGCGGCAAGTGCCGTGACCCGGCCTCTTTGTCTTTTTGCGTTTTCACCCCATCTTGAAGGGATAAGGAACATGGAGCGTAGCATGGCCCCCTACCACAAGGATCCCGAGCGCATCAGCGCGCTCAGCCCCGAGCAGTACCGCGTCACCCAGCAGAACGGGACCGAGCGTCCCGGCACCGGCGCGTATCTCAACAACAAGGAGCCGGGAATCTACGTCGATATCGTCTCGGGCGAACCGCTCTTTGCCAGTTCCGACAAGTTCGAATCGGGCTGCGGCTGGCCCAGCTTCACCAAGCCGATCACGCCCGCGCATGTCACGGAACTGCGCGACGCCTCGCTCGGCATGATCCGCACCGAGGTGCGCAGCCGCGACGGCGACAGCCATCTCGGCCACGTCTTTCCCGACGGGCCCCGCGACCGTGGCGGGCTGCGCTATTGCATCAACTCGGCGAGCCTGCGATTCATTCACAGAGACGACATGGCGGCCGAAGGCTACGGCGATTATCTCGATCAGGTGGAGGACGTGACATGACCGAACGCGCGGTTCTGGCGGGGGGATGTTTCTGGGGGATGCAGGATCTCATCCGCAAGCTCGACGGGGTGATCTCGACGCGGGTGGGCTACACGGGCGGTGACGTGCCCAACGCCACCTACCGCAACCACGGCACCCATGCCGAGGGGATCGAGATCATCTTCGATCCCTCGCGGATCAGCTATCGGCGGCTGTTGGAAATCTTCTTCCAGATCCACGACCCCACCACGCTCAACCGTCAGGGAAACGATGTCGGGATGAGCTATCGCTCGGCGATCTACTACTGTTCCGATGCGCAGCGTGAAGAGGCGCGGCGTACAATTGCCGATGTCGAGGCCAGCGGCCTCTGGCCCGGCAAGGTCGTGACAGAGGTGGAACCGGTCGGCGATTTCTGGGAGGCCGAGCCCGAACACCAGGATTACCTCGCCCGCTTTCCGCAGGGCTATACCTGCCATTTCCCACGCCCCGACTGGGTGCTGCCGCGCAAGACCGCCGAGACCGACGGCTAGAGCGTGTCGCTCAAAAGTGGGAACCGGTTTTGAGCTTCTCGGACACGCGAAATCAATCGGTCAGAGCGGGTTGCGTGAATGCGAATGAACGCGAGCCGCTCTGACGCGCCGCGTCACCGCGTCGCCGCGCGATACCACGCGACGATGCGGCGGCGCTCCTCCTCTTCCATGAAGCTCACGTTCGCGGGCGGCATCGCGTCCGTCACGCCCGCGTGCAGATAGATCGCCCGCGCCGCGCGGGCGATATCGCCCTCGGTCTCCAGCAGCACGTTCTTGGGCGCGCGGCGGATACCCTCTTGGAACGGCTCGCGCGCGTGGCACATGGCACAGCGCCCGGGCACGATGGACGCCACCTCCTCGAATCCCTCGGTCTCGGCGAATTGGCGCTCGGCGGGGCTCAGCGGGCGCGTCTCGGCGGCCCCGTATTCATCGTGCTGCAACGGCGCGGTCGACAGCCACATGATGCCGACGAAAAGGATCGCGGTCACCGCCCACGTCCACCACAGCATCCCGCCGCCCGCGTGCATGGTGTTAAAGAAGTGGCGGATCGTCACCCCCATCACGAACACCAGCGACGCGATGAGCCAGTTCCATTCGGTGGCAAAAGCCAGCGGGTAGTGGTTTGACAGCATCAGGAACACCACCGGCAACGTCAGGTAGTTGTTGTGGGTCGAGCGTAGCTTGGCGATGCGCCCGTATTTCGCATCCGGCGTCCGGCCCTCGCGCAGGTCGGCCACCACGATGCGCTGGTTGGGCATGATGATGAAAAACACGTTCGCGGTCATGATCGTGGCGGTGAACGCACCGAGATGCAGCAGCGCCGCGCGCCCGGTAAACACCTGGTCATAACCCCAGCCCATCGCCACCAGCAGCACGAACAGCAGCGCCATAAGCAACGTGGGCCGTTCCCCAAGGCCGGATTTGCACAGTCGGTCATAGACCAGCCAGCCGACCGAGAGCGACAGCGCCGAGATCGCGATCCCCTGCCACAGCGCCAGATCGGCCTTGTTCGGGTCGATCAGGTATAGCTCGCCCCCGACCCAGTAGACGATCATCAATAGCGCCGCACCCGACAGCCAGGTGGCATAGCTTTCCCATTTGAACCATGTCAGATGCGCGGGCATGTTTTCGGGTGCCACCAGGAACTTGCGGACGTGGTAGAACCCGCCACCATGCACCTGCCATTCCTCGCCATGCGCGCCGGGCGGCAGGTCGTCGGCCCGCCGCAGGCCCAGGTCGAGCGCCACGAAATAGAATGACGAGCCGATCCACGCGATCGCCGTGACGACATGAAGCCACCGCACCGCGAAACCCGCCCAGTCCCAGATGATCGCCAGATCGTGCATTCTCCGCCTCCCTGCGCATGATTGCGCGCCCCTTGTGCCACATGCCGCGATTGTCATGAATTGAGAAAGGAAACCTAGCTCTTTCAAGAAAAGGCGAATAATCTCGGCGCATGGCCTACCTCGAGAATATCAGGACCTTCGTCCGGGTCTATGAACTCGGCAGCATGTCCGCCGCAGCCCGCGATCAGCGCATCTCCGCGGCGGTGGCCTCGGCGCGGATCGCCGCACTCGAGGATCATCTCGGCGTCCGCCTCTTTCAGCGCACCACCCGACAGCTCAACCCGACCGAGCAGGGCACGCTGTTCTATCGCGGCGCGTGCAAGGTGCTCGAGTCCGTTGACGAGGCCGAGGCCGATGTCTCCGACGTCACCCAGGCCCCGCGCGGCAGCCTGCACATCGCCGCCCCTCTCGGCCTTGGGCAACGGATCATCGCCGGGGCCATGTCAGAGTTTCACGCCCGCTATCCGCTGATCCACATCCGCCTGCGGCTTTCGGATCGCAAGCTCGACCTCGCCGCCGAGGGGCTCGACGCGGCGTTCTTTCTCGGGGTGCCAGAGGATTCATCGCTGCGCATCCGCAAGATCGCCGATTGCGAACGTGTGCTCTGCGCCGCGCCGGAATACATCGAACGCAAGGGACAGCCACGGACGAGCGCGAGCCTGCGCAGCGAGCATGATTGCATCAACCTGCGCTATGCCGGGGCGCCGGAATTCCAGTGGCCCCTGCAAACCCCACAGGGCGTGCGCCGGATCACCGTCTCGGGGCCGTTCGAATCCGATCACGGCGACGTGCTCACCCAATGGGCGCTGGAAGGGCACGGCATCGTGCTCAAGCCGCTCTTCGAGGTCCAGGACCACCTAGCCGCCGGTCGGCTCTGCCGCGTGCTCGATTCAGAGCCACCGGTGCCCATTCAGCTCGCTTGCCTCTATGCCCACCGCCGTCGGCAGGACCCCAAGGCAAGGCTGTTCATCGACTTCATGACCCGCCGGATACGCGAGTCGCTGCCCGCCGCGTCCTGAGGGTGGGGCGCGTGGGCATGTCTGGCCTTGAGTGGATGTTCAGGTCTTGGTGCCAATGCGCGGAATCAAGGCGCGGAACGCGCCGCCGCGCAGCGCCCGACCGCCCCCTCGGGCGGGCGCTCTTCGACGTCGCAAATAGTTGTGACAATTGAAGTATCTTGCGCCATAAATCGCATAACACAACCCGAACTGCGCCCACCCGGCGGTCGGGCGCTGCGCGGCTCCTCACCAAATCCCCAACGTCCGCCTCAGGCCAAACCCGCCCTCTGCCTTCAACTTCCTCGATAGGTCGAATACCCGAACGGCGACAGCAGCAGCGGCACATGGTAATGCGCCGCCTCGGACATGCCAAAGCGTAGCGGCACGAGATCGAGAAAACGCGGGCTTTCCGGCGGCACGCCAACGGCATCGAGGTACGCCCCGACGTTAAACACCAATTCATAGGTGCCCGGGCGAAACTCCGCTTGCGGCAGGATCGGCGCATCGGTGCGCCCGTCTTCATTGGTGACGACGCTGCACAGGTGCGTGCGGGTCTCGCCGTCGATCCGGTAGAGGTCGATCGCCAGCCCCGCCGCCGGCATGCCGCGCGCGGTATCGAGAACATGGGTGGTCAGGTAGCCAGTCATTTTCCGTGTCCTTTGCGCGTATACCCCGCCGTTTCTGCCCGGTTTCGGCGGCGGGGACCAGCACGGGATGCGAAGATGGTCTTTCTTCGAAAATCGTAAAGTCATCCGTATTCTTCTGCTTTATAAATGAATGGCAACCCAAACACGCGACCGATCACCGGAGAGGACAGACATGACCCGTTATCCCCGCGACCTGCGCGGCTATGGCGCGCACCCGCCCGATCCGCAATGGCCCGGCGGGGCGCGGATCGCGGTGCAATTCGTGCTCAACTACGAGGAGGGCGGCGAAAATTGCCTGCTGCATGGCGATCCCGCCTCCGAGGCATTCCTGTCGGACATTCCCGGTGCCGCCCCGTGGGAGGGGCAGCGCCACTGGAACATGGAATCGGTTTATGAATACGGCGCGCGCGCCGGGTTCTGGCGGCTGCACCGGCTCTTTACCGGCGCGGGCATCCCGGTCACGGTCTACGGCGTCGCCACGGCACTCGCCCGCTCGCCCGAGCAGGTCGCGGCGATGAAATCGGCGGAATGGGAGATCGCCTGCCACGGGCTGAAATGGATCGAGCATCGCGACATGCCCGAGGAGGAAGAGGCCCGCCAGATCGCCGAGGCCATCGCCCTTCACGAGGAGGTGACGGGGGAGTTGCCAAGGGGTTGGTACACCGGGCGGTGCAGCATGCGAACCGTGCGGTTGGCGGCGCGAACCGGGAGGTTCGCCTACCTGTCGGACTGCTACGACGACGATCTGCCCTACTGGCGGCGGATGGAAGGACGCGACCAGTTGATGATCCCCTACACGCTCGAAGCCAACGACATGCGCTTCGCCGCCACCCCCGGCTGGGTCACGGGCCGCGACTTTGGCGACTACCTGATCGACGCCTTCGACACGCTCTATGCCGAGGGGCAGGACGGCGCGCCCAAGATGATGAGCGTGGGACTGCATTGCCGCCTGATCGGACGGCCCGGCAAGATCGCCGGGCTGCGGAAATTCATCGAGCATCTTCAAGGGTATGATGGGGTGTGGTGCGCCCGCCGCATCGACATCGCCGAGCATTGGGCGCGGGTTCACCGGCCTGTCGATCGCGAGCGCCCCAGCGAGATGGACCGCGACAGTTTCGTGGCGCGCTTCGGCGGTGTGTTCGAGCATTCGCCCTGGGTGGCCGAGCGCGCCCACGCGCTCGAGCTTGGCCCCGCGCATGATAGCGCGGCGGGGGTGCATAATGCGCTCTGCCGCGCCTTCCGCCGCGCCACCCCCGACGAGCGCCGCGATGTGCTGACCGCCCACCCCGACCTCGCCGGAAAGCTCGCCGCCGCCGGCCGCCTCACCGCCCAGAGCACCGCCGAGCAGGCCGGGGCAGGGCTAGATCACCTGACCGACGAGGCGCGCACAGAATTCCAGAGGCTCAACGCTAACTACATGGAAAAGCACGGATTTCCCTTCATCATCGCGGTGCGGGATCACGACACGGCACAGATCCGCGCCGCGATGGAGCGGCGTATCGACAACGACAACGAGACCGAGTTTTCCGAGGCGTGCCGTCAGGTGGAGCGTATCGCCGAGCTGCGGTTGCGGGACATGCTGCCATGATTCCGCTGGACGTGGCTCCGCTCACCGCCGAGGCGTTCGCGCTCTGGGGCGACGTGATCGAGGCGCGCGGCGCGCCGGACAGGCTCATCAATCAGGGAATGTGTGGCCGCCACCACGATCTCGCGCGGCTCGATTTCGGCGACGGGCACGCGGGGCTGAGCCTGTTCGACGCCGGGGCGCGGCACCTGCCCCACGTCGTTGACATGGTCGAGCGCCACCCCGAGGGCAGCCAGGCATTCATGCCGGTGAGCGGCGCGCGCTTTCTCGTGGTCGTGGCCGATGACGACGGCGGCGTGCCGGTGCGCCCGCGCGCCTTCGTCACCGCGCCGGGGCAGTCGGTCAACCTGTTGCGCGGGGTCTGGCACGGGGTGTTGGCCCCGCTGGGCGCGGCGGGGCAGTTCGTGGTGCTGGACCGGATCGGGGAGGGGCCGAACCTCGAAGAGCACTGGTTCGACACACCCTATGTTATTGAAACGGTGCCAGATTTCTGGGGCGCGCCCGCCACGTAGGTCTGTGCCACGGCGCGGTCATCGCCCATGATCTGAAGGATGAACAGCTCTTCCGAAAGGGTCTCGGCCTGCTCCATCCGCAAGGCCATCGCCGGGGTGGCGCGCGCGTCGAGCACCACGATATCGGCCTCGCTCCCCGCCTCCAGCGTGCCGATGCGATCCTCTAGCCCCAGTGCTACGGCGTTGCCCCGCGTGATCCAGTGAAAGGCGCGCAGCGGGTGCAGCTTCTGTCCCTGAAGCTGCAGCACCTTGTAGCCTTCGTTGAGCGTCTGCAGCATCGAATAACTGGTGCCGCCGCCCACGTCGGTGGCGATGGCGTTGACAAGGCCCTGCTCCCGCAGCCCGGCATCGTCAAAGAGCCCGCTGCCGAGAAACAGGTTCGAGGTGGGGCAGAAGACGGGCCGCGCGCCGGTCTCCTGCATCACCGCGATCTCGCGCGGCGAGAGGTGCAGGCAATGCCCCATCAGGGCCTTTGGTGAGAGCAGGCCATAGCGCTCGTAGACGCCGAGGTAATCCGGCGCATCCGGATAGAGGCTGGCGGTATAGGCGATCTCGTCGTGGTTCTCGGACAGGTGCGTTTGCAGATAGCAACCGGGATGTTCGGCCACCAAGGAACCAGCCATTTCAAGCTGTTCCGGTGTCGAGGTGATGGCGAAACGCGGCGTGATCGCGTAGAGCGCGCGGCCGCGCCCATGCCAACGGTCGATCAATGCCTTGCTGTCGTCGTAGCCCGCCTGCGCCGTGTCGCGCAGACCGTCGGGCGCGTTGCGGTCCATCATCACCTTTCCCGCGATGATGCGCATGTCGCGCCGTTCTGCCTCGGAAAACAGCGCCTCTGCCGAGGCTTGGTGGACCGAGGCATAGGCGACGGCGGTGGTGGTGCCATGCGCGGTCAGTTGATCGAGAAACAGCGCCGCCATGCGCGCGGCATGGTCCGGGTCGGCAAAGCGGGTTTCCTCGGGGAAGGTATACGTGTTGAGCCAGTCAAGAAGCTGCGCGCCCCAGGACGCGATCACCTGGACCTGCGGGAAATGGATATGCGGGTCGATGAATCCCGCCATCATCAGGTGTGGCCGGTGGTCGGTCACAGGCAGGCCGGGTGCCTGTGCGGCTATGTCCGCATATGTCCCCGCCGCGCCGATGCGTCCCTCCGCAACCAGGAGCGCGCCGTCCTCGATATAGCTGTAGGCGTCGCTGTCCTCGGGTCCCTGCGGCTCGGCATGGAAGGTCAGGAGGCGTCCGCGCAATACTTTGTCTGTCATGGGTGTCCCGGTTTTTTCAGGGCGGTGGCCGGGGCACTCTGTGCGTTTCCCGGCCACCAGCCCCGGTTTCAGTCTCTGGCCAGCGTCTCCGGCGCGTCAAGCGGCAACTCCACGTTGGAGCGGATGCCGTCGCGGTGCAGCACCGGGTAGACCAGCAGGAAAGCGGCGGCGATGAGATAGCCCATGCTGACGCCGCTCGGCTCGGGCCAATGCAGGGTGGCCGAATGGATGATCCCGACGAGCGACATGGCGCAGGCCGCGAGCGCGAAACCGCCCGCGTTGCGGAACCGCCCGTCGATCACGCTCGCGACGATCGCCCCCCAGATCAGCCCGGTGAGGATCGCCCCCTGGCTGAGCGCGAGATGGCCCTCGAAATGTGCGCCCTGCTGGAGCAGGGCGGCGGTCAGCGCCTCGTCCCCCAGCTCTGGCAGCCCCTCGACGCCGCTCGCCCCGAGCGCGCCCATGAGCGAGCCCCACTTGACCATAAGGAAGGCCGAGACATGCGGCATCATCGCGATGGTGACGGCGGCCATATGGCCGGGCTTTATCGCGTGGGCGGTGTTGGTGATGAGGCTCAGTGCGACAAAGACCAGCACCGGTGCGGCGGCGGCCACCGGGATCAGGTTGTTGAGAAAGGCAAGCAGCCCGAAGATCGCCGCCACCGGGATCACGACGCCCACCCCGATCACGTAGCCCGCATGCGCCCCCATCCGTTTGTAGGCCGGGTGGCCGATATAGGCGGTGGTGGGAAACGGCGAGCCGAACACGGCGCCGATCATGGTGCCCGCGCCATCGGTCACCTGGCAGAGCGCGACGGGGTAGGAATCGCCCGCTGCCTCGGCGCTCTCGACGTTGTTCATGGTCTCGATGAAGTTGTATATCTGTACCGGCACCAACACGAGGAACAGCTCGGGATTGGCGAACAAGTGCTGGATGCCCAGCACGAGGTCGCCGAAATAGGGCAGCGGCGGGTAGACACCGACACCCTCGAAGCTGATCGACGCCTTGCCCATGCCGAAGGCCACCACCGTCCCGACGACGAGCGCCAGAAGACCGGCGGGGATGTTGAAGGGCAACCGGAACCGACCGACCAGCCCCCAAAGAATGATGATCATCGAGGCAAAGCCCACGAACGGATCCTCGAACACCGTGGCCAGCGGCACCGTGCCGATAAACACAAGCGCGATGCCACACAGCGTGCCCAGCATGCCCGCGCGCGGCGTCACCCGCTTCAGAAACGGGCCTATGATTGCGCCGAGTCCAGCAACGATGCCGCCCATGAAGCCTGCGCCGATCCCCACCTGCCAGGCCAGCACCGCGTCCTGCGTGGACCAGTAGATCGGGCCGATCACCCCAAAGAGATAGACGAACATCACCGGTGTCGAAATGCCGTAGGGCAGGGCGGTCACGTCGCGGCCCTCGCGCGCGGCGACGCGCGCCGCGAGCCATGTATAGACACCCACGCCCGCCAGAATCGCCACCGCCGCGCCCGGCACGATGCGGCCGAATACGATCTCGGCGGGCATCTGGAACACGAACTGGCAAATCCCCGACAGCACGATCAGGTTGATGAGGTTGTCGGTAAAAAGCGCCCAGAACGCACTGAAATCCTGGCGCGCGAACAGTTTGTAGCTATAGCTCCCTCCCTGCATGTGCAGGTCTCCTTTCGCTGATGGGCCGCCCGGGCGGTGCTCTCCTCCGTGACCGGTCCGGGCGGGGTTGTGCGCTAGCCTGACACGTGCAGGGCGCGGGATTGCATTGCGGCGTGACGGGCAAGCGCGGCCATAACTTCGGCCAGAACGCCCGCCGCGATCACCTCGGGGCGCTTGTCACCGCCGGTGGCGGCCCCGATTGGGCAGGTCAGCGCGTCGATACGCAGGCCGTCGCAGTGATCCCGGCACCATGTGGCCAGGCGCGCACGCTTGGTGGCCGATCCGATCATGCCGGTATAGGCCGCGTCGCCCCGCGCCAGCGCCTCGGCGCTGAGCAGAAAATCGAGCGCATGGTCGTGGGTGAGGATGACGAAGGCGCTGCCGGGGGGCGCGCGGTCGATCTCGGCCTCGGGCAGGGCGCTTTCGCGGCGGTCTGCCTCCTCGGGGCAGAGCGCAAGCTCGGCGCGGCGGCTGTCCACCACCACCGTGCGCACCGGCATCTGCACCAGCAGCTGCGCCAGCGCCCGGCCCACATGGCCCGCGCCCATGACGTAGACATGGGGCCGCGCCTGTGCCTCTGCCTCGGCCCCGGCGCGGGCGGCGCGGCGGGCGGGGGCGTCCATAAGGCGCAGCGTCACCTCCACCCGTCCACCGCAGCACTGCCCGATCTCGGGACCGAGCGGTATATCGAGATCACGCCGTATCTGCCCTTGTGCCAGCATTGCGCGCGCCGCGTCGATCATCATGTATTCAAGCTGTCCGCCGCCGATGGTGCCGTGGCAGGCGGTGGTGCTCACGATCATTCCCGCGCCTTCCTCGCGCGGGGCCGAGCCGCGCACGCGAGCGAGGCGCACCTCCACCGCGTCGGGGTGACGGTCGAGAAACTCCGAGAGGCTCATGCCGCACCCTCCTTCAGCCGCTCCACCGCCATCAGCACGCGCTCGGGTGTGGCGGGCGCGTCGAGCCGGGGGCATTCGCGATAATCTGCCACGCTCGCCACCGCCATCGAGATTGCCTCGAAGACGGAAATGCCCAGCATGAAGGGCGGCTCGCCCACGGCCTTGGAGCGCTTGATCGTGCGCTCGCGGTTCTGCGACCACTCGGCGAGCGCGACGTTGAACACGCGCGGCCGGTCCGACGCGAGCGGGATCTTGTAGGTCGAGGGCGCGTGGGTGCGCAGGCGGCCCGCCTCGTCCCACCACAGTTCCTCGGTGGTGAGCCAGCCGACGCCCTGCACGAAGGCGCCCTCGACCTGTCCGCGGTCGAGAGCGGGGTTGATCGAGCGGCCCACGTCGTGCAGCACGTCGGCACGCAGGATGCGGTATTCGCCGGTCAGCGTGTCGATCTCGACCTCGGAACACGCGGCGCCATAGGCGTAGTAGTAGAACGGGCGGCCCTTGCCGGTGGCGCGGTCCCAGTGGATGTCGGGCGTCTTGTAGAACCCGGCGGCCGAGAGCTGCACGCGCGCCATGTAGGCCGCGCGCACCAGATCGGCGAAGGGGATCATCTCGGCCCCCACCTGCACGCCACCAGCGACGAAGCGCACAGCCTCGGGCGTGGTCTGCCAGCGTTCGGCGGCGAAAGCCGCCAGCCGCGCCTTGATCTGATCGGCGGCGTCGAGGGCGGCCATCCCGTTGAGGTCCGACCCGCTCGACGCGGCCGTGGCCGAGGTATTGGGCACCTTCTCGGTGGTGGTCTGGGTGATCTTGATACGGGCGATGTCCACGCCGAACGCATCGGCCACCACCTGCGCCACCTTGGTGTTCAATCCCTGCCCCATCTCGGTGCCGCCGTGATTGAGGTGGATCGAGCCGTCATTGTAGACGTGGATCAGCGCGCCCGCCTGGTTGAAATGCGTGGCGGTAAAGGAGATGCCAAACTTCACCGGGGTGAGCGCGATCCCGCGCCGGATGATGCCTTCTCGCGCGTTGTGGTCGAGCACGGCGCGGCGGCGCGCCCGGTACTCGGCGCTGGCCTCCAGTTCCTCGACCACGCGAAGGATGATGTTGTCCGCGACCGTCTGGTGATAGGGGGTCACGTCGCGCCCCTTATCCCCGTAGAAATTCGCCTCGCGGATATCCAGCGTGTCGCGCCCGAGTGCATAGGCGATTTCCTCGATCATGCGCTCGGCGACGATCACCCCCTGTGGCCCGCCAAAGCCGCGAAACGCGGTGTTGGAGACGGTGTTGGTCTTCATCGGTCTGCTTTGCAGCCGCACATGCGGGTAGAAATAGGCGTTGTCGGCGTGAAACAGCGCCCGGTCGGTGACCGGCCCCGAGAGGTCCGAGGAGAATCCGCAGCGCGCGGCGAAGGTGCCATCGACGCCTGTGATGCGCCCCTCGTCGTCGAAGCCCAGATCGTAATCGACGACGAAATCGTGCCGCTTGCCGGTGGCAGTCATGTCCTGGTCGCGGTCGGGGCGAATCTTGACCGGGCGGTTCCATTTTTTCGCGGCCAGCGCGGCAACGGCGCAAAACAGGTTCATCTGGCTTTCCTTGCCGCCGAAGCCGCCGCCCATGCGCCGGACATTGACGGTGACGGCGTTGGACGCCAGGCCAAGGACATGCGCCACCATGTGCTGCGCCTCGCTGGGATGCTGGGTCGAGCAATGTAGCGTCACATCCTCGTCCTCGCCGGGAACGGCAAAGGCGATCTGCCCCTCGAGATACATGTGATCCTGGCCGCCGATCGCCATGCGGCCCTCGATGCGGTGCGGCGCGGTGGCGAGCGCGGCACCGGCATCGCCGCGCGCCAGCGTCAGCGGATCGGTAACATGGGGATATCCCGCGTCCTGTGCCGCCACCGGGTCGAGCGCATGGGGCAGAACCTCGTAGTCGATGCGCGCGTGCATCGCCGCGCGGCGGGCAGCGTCGCGCGTCTCGGCCACCACCGCAAAGAGAGGTTGACCGTGGTATTCCACAAGGTCGGTGGGAAAGACCGGCTCGTCATGGCGGCCCGTGGGGCTGATGTCGTTGTGGCCCGGAATGTCGGCGGCGGTCAGAACGCCGATCACGCCGGGGGCGGCCCGTACCTCGTCAAGGTCCATCGCGCGGATATGCGCGTGGGTCTCGGTGGCGCAGCCGAGATAGGCGTGCAGCGTGCCCGCGGGCTCGGGAATGTCGTCGGTATAAGTGGCCCGGCCCGTGACATGCTTGGCGGCGCTGTCATGGGCGAGCGGCTGGTGCACCGGGCTTTGGCTTACGGTCTGATCTTTCATCGCGCGTCTCCTTCAGGCCCTCAGTCGCATCGCTGCGCCGTGCTCGTGTTCGAGATAGAGGCGCAGCAGCAGGTTCTGCGCCGCGCGTATCCGGTAGGCGCTCGATGCGCGCATGTCGGTGAGCGGGGTAAAGTCATCGGACAGCGCGGCCATCGCCGCCCGGATTGCCGCCTCCCCCCAGGGCTGCCCGGTGAGCGCCGCCTCGGCTTGGGAGGCGCGCTTCGGCGTGGCGGCCATGCCGCCATAGGCGAGGCGACAGGCGGCGATCCGGCCTTCTTGCAGCGTGACCGAGAACCCGGCGGCAACGGAGGAAATATCCTCGTCGCGCCGCTTCGACACCTTGTAGGCCGCCACGATCTGTCCGGGTGCGATACGGGGGATGCGGATTTCCTCGACGAATTCGCCCGGCGCGCGGTCCTGCTTGCCGTAATCGACAAAGAACGCCTCGAGCGGCAGGGTGCGGCGCACGCCGCGGTGGCGCAGGGTGACCCCAGCCCCGAGCGCGATCAGCGCGGGGGGCGTGTCGCCGATGGGCGAGCCGTTTGCGATATTGCCGCCGATGGTGCCCATGTTGCGCACCTGCCACCCGGCGATGCGGCTCCAGTAGTCTGCAAGGCAGGGGAAATGCGCGTCGATGACCGGGGCGAAATCGCTATAGCTCACCCCGGCACCGATGCGGATATCGCTGTCGTTCACCTCGATCCGGCGGAGCCCGTCGAGATGCCCGATGAAGATGGCCGGGCCGATGGGGCGCAGGAACTTCGTCACCCACAGCCCCACATCCGTGGCCCCGGCGACGACGGTCGCCTCGGGCGTATCGGCGTAGACCTCGGCGAAATCGTCCACGTCCGCGGGCAGGATGGCGCGGTCCTCTTCGGGGCCGGTCATCACCCGCGTATCATCGCGCAGCGCCGCCAGCCGGGCCGCGACGCGGTCGCGCTCCTGCACAAGCCGGTCGCCGGCGGGGGTGCCGTAGCGGGCGGCGGATTGCGCCGCGCGGATGATCGGGGCATAGCCGGTGCAGCGGCACAGATTGCCCTGAAGGGCGGTCTCGATCTGGGCCTCGTCCGGCTCGGGCGTCTTCATCCAGAGCGCGTAGAGCGCCATCACGATCCCCGGCGTGCAAAAGCCGCATTGGCTGCCATGTTCGGCAACCATTGCCTGCTGCACCGGGTGTAGCGCGCCGCCCTCGCCGCGCAGATGCTCGACCGTCACCACGTGACAGCCATCCACCGACGCGAGGAAGCGGATGCAGGCATTGACCGGCTCGTAGCGCAGCGCGCCCGACTCCAAGCGGCCCACCAGAACGGTGCAGGCCCCGCAATCGCCCTCGGCGCAGCCCTCCTTGGTGCCGGTGAGCCGCCGGTCGAGCCGCAGGAAATCCAGCAGCGTGCGCGTGGCAGCAACATCGGCCAACGCGACCTCGCGGTCGTTGAGCAGAAACCTGATCTCGTCTCGCTGCGGCATTCGACCTCCTCCGGATTTCATGACAGCCCACAGGATAACGCAATCGACTTTCGATGAATACGGCGGCATTCGGCAAATACTTTCAACAAAACGTTGAAAGTAGGCGCGCGCTGGTGTTCACTCCCTGCATATCCCGGGCGGCAAGGAGCAAAGCCATGCCCTATATAGACAGCTTGCGCGTCTTCGTCCGCGTCGTCGAGCTTGGCAGCATCACCTCGGGCGGGCGCGACCTGCGGATGACACCCGCGGTGGCGAGCAAGCGTATCAAGGAACTCGAGGCGCGCCTCGGCGTGCGGCTGTTCAACCGCACGACCCGCACGCTCTCGCCCACCGAGGTGGGGCGGGTGTTCTACGACGAGGCGCGCAAGGTGCTCGACACCGTCGAGAGCGCCGAGGCGGCGGTGGCGAGCTATTCCTCGGCCCCGCGCGGGGTGGTCCGCATCGCCGTGCCGCTTGGCGTCGGGCGACGGATGATCGCGCCGCTGGTGCCGTCATTCGTCGAGCGGTTTCCCGACATTCAGGTGCAGATGCGGCTCTCGGATCGGGTGGTGGACATCCTCGCCGAGCGGCTTGACGTGGCCTTCTTCGTCGGGCAGCCGCAGGAGTCGAACCTCAAGCTGCGGCGGATCGAGAACTGCCGCCGCGTGCTCTGCGCCGCGCCGTCCTATCTCGACCGGCACGGTACACCGCGGCGGCCCGCCGACCTGCTCGATGGCGGGCACAACTGCCTGCTGCTGCGCTATCCCCGCTCACCGGAATATTTCTGGACACTGGAAACCGGCGACGGGCCGCGCAAGCTCGCCGTGTCGGGGAAATTCGATGCCGACGATTCGGACGTGCTGACCGACTGGATGCTCGCCGGTCATGGCATCGCCAACAGGCCGCTCTTTGACGTGGCACACCATATCGCGGCCGGTCGCCTCATCGAGGTGCTGCCGCAGACACCGCCACAGCCCTCGCTCTTCGGCTGCCTCTACCCGCACCGGCGCTGGCAGGACCCCAAGGTGCGTCACCTCGTCGACTTCATGGTAGACCACAGTCGCAAACGCATCCGCGCGGTGCAGTGACACCGGCAAGAAACCCTGCACCGCGCCCCCTTGCCAACCCCGCGCACCTGCGGCTAGAAGGCCGCAACGGAGAGGTGGCCGAGTGGTCGAAGGCGCACGCCTGGAAAGCGTGTAGGCGGGAAACCGTCTCCAGGGTTCGAATCCCTGTCTCTCCGCCACAACTCTTTTTATTTCAATGGCTTGTGGGTATGTTTATCCTGTACCCATTTATCCACCCATTTAACCACGGGGTGGTTGGTGGTGTTTATCATTCAGCATGAAGTTTGAGGAACGGGAACCGGATTCCCGGATTCCCCCCACAGGGACACACCCCCCGGGCACCCCCCGCCCATGCCTAGGAGGGACGTGTAGAGCGAGCCGGGGTTTTTCCAGAGCCACTCAAGTAACCGTCTCACAACGTCTCGCACTGTGGTCGGCAGGAATTTTGCAGCGGGAACTGTGAACAGTAACGTAGTGGAATCACTTTTTTCTTTGCAGTCCTTGTTGTGCCTCGATCTGCGCGCTGACCGCAAGCACGGTGGCGAGGCGCTTTTCATCTGGCGGGTGGGTTCCCCAAAAACTGAGGTTACCCGCATCAGTGCGCGCGTCCTCGGGCCTCGCGAAATATTTCGCCCCTTTTACCGGATCATAACCGGACGCTTTGGCAATGCGCGTGCCGAGCGTGTCGCTTTCCAATTCATAGGTTTGGGAATAAGCCCGAGACCCAACCGCCGCGCCCAGTTCCATATTACGCCCTACCGCATCCGGGTCATAACTCACCCCTGCTGATGCGGCCTGAGCATTGGAATAGGCAGTCAGCGCCCCTAAAATGAGAGCTCCAGCCATGGCCTGCTGCTTCTTCTTCTGGATATGTTGTCCAACCAAGTGACCGTATTCATGCCCCAGAACAAAGGCGACCTCGTCATCATTTTTCATGTCCTGCAGGATCGGCATAGTCATGAAAATCTTTGGCTTATCGTTGCGGTAGGTGAAGTATGCGTTACGCTCTTTAGCGTCACGGTCTATGGCGAGTTGTACATCACAATCGAAGCCGTCGAGAGATGCGGTTTCCGCCTCGCAGAACTTTTCTGCGACCGGCTCTACACGGCGAGAAACGCGATGAAACCGGCGCTCCGCTTGTGCAACTGAAACCCTTTTGCGGCTCTTGTCGTTTTGGGCCTCGGCGAACATGGATTTCGCGCGCGAGGAGGAAACGTCGTCAATGTCAGGCAAGACGTAAGTCGTCCCGCATCCACTCAAACCAAGGAACAATCCGACGATAGTTAAAGCCTTCTTCATTTTAAGCTCCTGTTGTACTTTTTGTGTTTGTATTACCTGCACTATTGCGACCAATATCTGGCCCACTTCATTCTGTGACAGTCATTAAAAGCTGCCCATAGATATCATACACCTTTGTTTTTGGTCGCAGCGCAATCCGCATGCCGCCAGAACCCTCTACCATGAGCCGCCCGTCACAGCCGGGATGACCGATACCCAGATCGACCGGCACGTC
The DNA here is from genome assembly GCF_004126395.1 of Roseovarius sp. A46. NCBI lineage: Bacteria > Pseudomonadati > Pseudomonadota > Alphaproteobacteria > Rhodobacterales > Roseobacteraceae > Roseovarius > Roseovarius sp. A46. The sequence continues at coordinate 46,783 of NZ_PVWS01000024.1, forward strand.
AGTTTTGAACCCAACGCCTTCGGGCACTTTTAGAGGTTCTATGTCAGTGCTTCCGCAGTCGAGGCACACCGGTGGGCGGCCTAACGCAAGAACCTTCTCCAGAACATCGAAGCCATCTTGGCTTGCCAGATACTTTGCCTCATCCTTTTCTAGGTATCGGAACAAAGGGTCCCCCGTATATGTCGCGCTTATCTCTCTCGCGCGCCCCATCACTTCGGCTTCTGGAAAATGTTCCATGGAAACTATTTTTTGGCAACATCGGCAAAGCCCCATCTGCCGGTTAAAGTCGAAGGTCTTGCCCTCATATTTCCAAAGAAAGCGACCGAAGGTTACCAGAGAGCTCCCTGAAAAGGAGCATGTGTCGCAAGCGATTGAGAGAAAGGGGACTGACATTTCTTGCGTGTACGTTATTTCGCTTTTCCTGCAATTCTTAGCTCAATATCCGCTTAGCGACTCTGGCGGATAATGCTTGAATTCCTCAAAGGAATTTTCCTATCATCCGTCATGCACACAGGTTGTCAGCGAAACATTCCTCCGGTTGCAACAAGATAATCAAAATCTTCGCCCCCAAACTCGCTCTCGATTCTCTTGGCTTTGCCAGTAGTTAGGGCGGTCTGCATGTATATGTGAGGTTTTTCGCCTCTTTTTGTTTCCGTTATCAACCGCACCTTTTCACTCTCGGACCCATTCCGAAATGCTTGAGAATAACCCTCTACCAGGGGCTGTAATCTTGGTATTTCAAAAAGCTCGTAACGCTGATTCAAGTTTTTCCTCCTATCCCTATTAAATCCATACAGTGCAGAGAAAGTACATGCGTCAATGAAAGGTTTCCAATTAGATTTGAGCTCTTCAATGATACTAGGTCTAAAAAGCTTATTTAGTTCCTCCTTAATGCTAACAGCCACAGTGCGCGCATCCGCCGTTCTTTGGCGAGGAGAGGGTGATCCGAATGAAATATCTAACCCTTTGCCTGCTTCTTCCCACCAATAAACGGCGAATACTTTACCATTTTGCAAGACTTCTAAGCCATGAAATCGTGCGACATCGTACAGAAGGCTCGCTATGGAAATCGAGATATCCTTCTCGTCAGAGCTAACATCATTAGTGACATAGCGCCTCACTTTCCTAAACATCTTCTAGCCTCCATTTTTTAAAGCTTGCAAGATAATCGTAAAGTGAACGGTGGGCTAATATCCATTTCAGACACCTCCATTAGGCAGGTCGGCAGACTTCGTGATCACCTTATAGCTCACTCCGAGTGCACCTCCGAAATGGCGCTGTCCGCACGTGATCTTAGCTCTTTCGTCAGGTCGCAGCTCGCTCAAATCAAGGCTGCCTTTGGTCTCGCGTACCAAGTACAGACTATCGCCATGGTTCGCAGGATCATCCATCACGACGGCCCAATCTGGGTTGTACCTGCCGATTGGAGTATCGACCGTGAACCAGTCCGGGAGCTTGATGTATAGTTTTACGTCGGCGCGCCGCTCAAGGTCGACAGCAAACTGCTTTTCGATGCCTTCGGAGTCCCAACGGACGCCGTCGTAAATGTGGGTCCCACCCACACCGCCTGTCTCAACGCTTGGGACGACATAATCTGCCCACGTCTGTATTTCTTCTGCGAACTGGGTCTGTTCGTACCATGTGCCATCTTTTTGGTACTTGATCCCTTTCACCATTTGATCGGCGAGTTTAGACTTTAAAATATCGACTGCGGTGATGGCAAAATCATGCGGATTTTCTGTCGCCTCTGCCCTTTTGGCAGTCTGCTTGAATACCTCCAAAAGGGTGCGTCGGGCCAACCGCATCGGCGGTGAAGTGTTCGCCATCAGGCTTTCCATCACCTCGATCAGGTTCGGTAAAGGATAACGCCCGGCAAGATCGACCGCGGTTCGGGCACCGCTAAGAACGATTGGCTCGAAGAAATCCTCGGCCTCATCGACGCGGATATTAGCTTTGGAAACTGTGATGCGGGGCTTTCTAATGGTCGCTTCATCAAGCTCAGCAACGGTGTCGGCGACGAGTTTTGGAGTGTCGATCTGCACCGAGTAGCGCGTCTTATGTTTGATTTTCTCCCAAAGCTCTTTGAACTCGGGTTTCAGCATGAATTGCTTGCGCAGCTTGATTGTTGTTCGTTTCCGTTGGTTCGGAGGCGGCGGCGGCAGGCCGTCCTTGCCGTATTCTTTCTCGATGTCCCTTTGCAGGCCTGCGACGAAACGCTCGTAAGTTTCGCTCGCGACAACTGTCAGGACGTTGATTTGTTCGTCTTGAATGCGGTCGCCGTTCTGATTGACCGGCAGTCGCACGCCACGACCAACCTGCTGACGGCGCTCGGTCTCGCTGCCAACTTCGCGCAATGTGCAGATTTGGAAGACATTTGGATTATCCCAACCTTCGCGCAGCGCGGAATGCGAAAAGATAAAGGCCACAGGCTCGTCAAAAGAGAGAAGGCGTTCCTTTTCACGCATGATGAGGTTGAAGGCCTCGTCGTCTTGTTTGGTCTTGCCGGTGCTGTCCAATACCATGGTCTCACCAGACTTCTTGGTCTTGGTTGCAAAATAGGCCTTCTGTGCATCCGCGGCTTGAACGTCCTTCCATTCGGCATACCGCTGTTTGATCTCGTCAAAAGCCTTCACGAACATCAGTTTCAGCTTGCCGTCGTTGGGGGCGTAGTTGTCCACCTTGTCAATGAAGAACAGGGACAAGACCTTGATGCCGTGTTCCTTCAGCCGACGCTGACGGCGGAAGTGCTCTTCGATGGTCGATGCGATCTGAGCTTCGAAGACCGCTTCGCGGTCGGAGCCTTGTTCGCCACCAAGCGCCAGTTCCTGATTGTTGGCGAAGCGGATGAAACCCGATCCGGGATTGATTTCGTCCACGACGAAACCTTCGTACTCAGCGCGCCCGGTTTTTTCGACCAGATTATCGCCGCTTCGTACCTTGATGGGCTTCTCTCGAATCTTCCCGGTCGCCATCAGTTTGTGAACACTCAGTTTGGCGCTCACGGTCCGCTTAGTGGCGTTCAGCTCTTCAACCCGTAGAAATGGCAGATTCTCGTTGTCTTGCTGTACGACCGATGCGACCTCGATGCGTTTTACCAGCCCTTGGCGGTAGGCGTCGAAGGGAGTTAGCCGATAGACTACATTATAGGCATTTCGATGGGTAGCGCTGTAGCGCAGGGCGCACATCGGGTTGAGCGAGGCCAGCGCGGAAACCGACAGATCGCTTTCCATGTTCTGCGGTTCGTCCAAGATCAAAACAGGGCGCGTTTCTTGAAGCTGGTATATCGGCGGGTCCAGCCCCTCCCGTGACTGGCGAATGACGGTCTCGGCGCGTTTGAAAGCGTCAATGGTCATCACCATGATCTCAATCCCGTCAGACAGCGCGAAACCGGCCACCTGGCTTTTGCGGGCGGAATCGTAGACGGTGGAGTGATACGGCGGCTTGCCAAAGAGCTTGTCGAAGTGGGGCTTGGTCACTTCAAGGGCCTTCTTCACGCCTTCGCGTACGGCAACCGATGGCACGACGATGATGAACTTGCGCAGCCCATAGGTCTCATAGAGGCGCAGCGCGGTTCGGATGTAGACATAGGTCTTGCCGGTGCCTGTCTCCATCTCAACCGAGAAGTTGGGGAAGGTGATGTCTTCCTCGCCGCGCAGCGTATCGACCTTGGCTGTAAGTGTTTCCAGCTTGTCGTCTTGGTCCAGACCCCGGTCGTCCTGCACCTTTTGCAGGTTGGCGAGAAGCTGATCGGGCGTCAGGTCCAGCCGGTTGGGGACAACCTGAAAGGTCGCGCCGGTCGGCACGGTCAATTGATTGCGCACGAAGGCCTGACCGTCGAACAGGCCCACGACGCTTTCGACCGCATCGACCTGATATTCCTGATCGCTGTCGAATTTGAACTTCATGGCCTCAGATCACCTTCAACCGGCATTGCAGGGCGAGGTTGGCGGCGAGCGTGTCGTCCAGCGCGGTGTCGCGACAGACGAACATGTCGTCCTTGGTCAGGCCCAAGGGAGCGACGGCATCGAGGGTCAGAGCCTCGTCCAGACAGATAATGAAGCTGCGATCCTCGTCCGGCACGCGCCAGAAGGTCGGGCCTGTGCTGATGTCCAGCTCTTCGACCTTGGCGGTCAGGCTGTAGCCTTCGCGCAAGGCAACCTCCCAGATCACGTCTTTCGGTTGCCAGCCGGGCGCGAGGCTATCGGTGAAGGCCTCTAGCTGCGCTGCGTAGCTGTCAGGGTCTTTGTGCTCGACACCAGTCCAGCGCATCATATTACTTTGCGTGAGCTTGAAGGCACGAAACCCTTGTTCAGTCTTATGCTCCGGGAGCCGAAAGACTCGTCGCATCCGTTCTCTGGCGATATCTGCAATGGTGTTCAGGCCCATGCTGAGTGCATTGTTCGCCGCTTCGGCACCTTCAATCACAGGCTCGGGAAACTGAACCGCAATCATTTTTCGTGGCGTGTGCTCACCTGTATTGGTCCGCAACAGCCCATGAAAAGAAGAGCCAGACCCGGCGAAGAAATCTAAGACGGTGTCCCCGGGTTCCGAAAGATACCCCACGAGACGTTCGAGATCGGTATAGCTCTTTGGATTGTCAAAGGTCTTCTTGCCGCCAAAAATATCAGCGAATTGCGTCGCAGCGGTTTGGGCATAGCTAAAGGTAACGCTATGCATCACCTGCACGTCGGCATCAAACATGTTGCTGCGAACGCCCGGAACAGTCGTTTCATCCTTTCCGAATGCTATCCTTCCTTCGCGGCAAACTTCGAGAAATCGACGGCGAGTTGGATATCGCCAACCGCTTGTTGGCAACTTGACCGGCTTGCGTGTGACTGGGTGGGATATTCTGTAACGTGGCCCTCCGCCGCCCGGCCAATTTATATTGCCGTCGTCCCTATACGGGCCTCGTTCATCAACCTTTCGATACCGTGCCAAAGGTTTTCTAGGATCGTCTTCTTCATAGGTTTCATAGAAAGCCAGAATGTCTTCCCGCACCTTCGTCCAATCATCACCGTGCTTCTTGCGCGACTTCTCAAATAGGTCTCGGACTTCTTCGATTCCTTCCTTGGGCGCTCGAAGAATTATGTCGTTCTCTTTTAGCCATGCTCGATTTCGAGCATAGACGACCATGTATTCGTGGCCGACTGAGAAGAGCTTTGCATCATTCTTGCGGTTTCTGTCGTAGACAAGAACGGCGGCGCGGTTCTCTTCGCCAAAAAGCTCATCCATGAGCCGTATAAGGTTTGGCAATTCATCATCATCAATGCTGACGACGACAAAACCGTCTTCCCTGAGCAACTGACGGGCTAGTGACAACCTTGGATACATCATCGACAGCCAGCCGGAATGCAGCCGCCCCGCCGTCTCGGGCTTGCTGGTGGTGTCGTCCCCGTCCTCGGTGCGCTGTCCGGTCAGTTTCAGGTAGTGATCCAGCGGGTCCGCGAAGTTGTCGGGATAGATGAAAGAGGTGGTTCGGTTTGTCTGAACAGCTACGTGGCGTTTTCTAAGTGGATTTCCGCATTGGTTATGCCGCTACCGCTTCGGACGCCGGCGGTTTGAAGTAGGCCTGATCGGGGGTTCTGCCGTCAA